>NZ_VOQX01000004.1:0-144026 GCF_016643525.1 Pantoea sp. Morm
TAACGCGTTAGCTCCGGAAGCCACGCCTCAAGGGCACAACCTCCAAGTCGACATCGTTTACGGCGTGGACTACCAGGGTATCTAATCCTGTTTGCTCCCCACGCTTTCGCACCTGAGCGTCAGTCTTCGTCCAGGGGGCCGCCTTCGCCACCGGTATTCCTCCAGATCTCTACGCATTTCACCGCTACACCTGGAATTCTACCCCCCTCTACGAGACTCAAGCCTGCCAGTTTCAAATGCAGTTCCCAGGTTAAGCCCGGGGATTTCACATCTGACTTAACAGACCGCCTGCGTGCGCTTTACGCCCAGTAATTCCGATTAACGCTTGCACCCTCCGTATTACCGCGGCTGCTGGCACGGAGTTAGCCGGTGCTTCTTCTGCGGGTAACGTCAATCGGCAAGGTTATTAACCTCACCGCCTTCCTCCCCGCTGAAAGTACTTTACAACCCGAAGGCCTTCTTCATACACGCGGCATGGCTGCATCAGGCTTGCGCCCATTGTGCAATATTCCCCACTGCTGCCTCCCGTAGGAGTCTGGACCGTGTCTCAGTTCCAGTGTGGCTGGTCATCCTCTCAGACCAGCTAGGGATCGTCGCCTAGGTGAGCCATTACCCCACCTACTAGCTAATCCCATCTGGGCACATCCGATGGTGTGAGGCCCGAAGGTCCCCCACTTTGGTCTTGCGACGTTATGCGGTATTAGCTACCGTTTCCAGTAGTTATCCCCCTCCATCGGGCAGTTTCCCAGACATTACTCACCCGTCCGCCACTCGCCACCCAAAGAGCAAGCTCTTCTGTGCTGCCGTTCGACTTGCATGTGTTAGGCCTGCCGCCAGCGTTCAATCTGAGCCATGATCAAACTCTTCAATTTAAGTTTGATTTGCTGCAACGAGTGCAGCGATGCTCTGTGAATTAAACTTCGTAATGAATTACGTGTTCACTCAGCAAAGACTTGATATTTTTTACGTCCGGAGACGCTGATATCAATCCTGCGAGTGCCCACACAGATTGTCTGATAAATTGTTAAAGAGCGGTGCGACGCGGCGTTCGGCCTGCTGTCGCGAGGTGGCGTATATTACGCTTTCCTCCTTCAGAGTCAAACACTTTTTTCAGCGTTTTTCTCCGGCGGGGTGAATCGCTTCACGCCCTGCTGAGCCGTCTGCGTTGCCGCTTTGCCGTCTCAGTGGTGGCGCATTATAGGGAGTTAATTCTGGCTGACAAGGGTTTATTGCAAAAAAATGATCGTTCGGCCTAAATTTCACCACTACGCGTTATTTTGCGGCAATTTGCCTGGTAACTGTGCGAAATCCTGGGCAAAACGCGTAACTTTCTCCCAGTCGGTGTATTCAACTTCCTTCGATGTATCCGTTTCGCCGCCGGTCATACGCATAATGAACTGAATCATGATGCGATCGAACCAGCGATAGCGTGGATAGCGCAGCGCACCGGCAAACACCGCACAGCGATCCGGTTGCCACGGTGACTGCGCCAGGAACTTACGCGTATAGGCATTGGTTTCCGGCGTGCACTTATCGGCTTTGCGCGCAGTAAGATTGACGCTGAAAAAGCCGCTGACGCGCTGCTGCAGTGCCGCCTTATGTTGCGTGACGAATTTCATCAGCTCGGGCTGGAAATGACCATAGCGGATCGAGGCGCCAATCAGCACGCGATCATACTGTGCCCACTCCACCTGCGGCGCCTGTGCCAGATCCAGCACATCGCATAGCTGCTGCGGTGTCAGCGTGCGGGCAATACGCGCCGCGATTTCACGGGTTTGCCCGTCACGGCTGGAATAAAGAATTAACGCTTTCATCACTCATTCCTGTTTTATTATTCGCGCCAGAAGGTGGGCGTGAACAGCACCAGCAGCGTGAACACTTCAAGGCGTCCAAACAGCATGGTGGAGATTAAAATCCACTTGGCGACATCATTCATCGACGTGAAGTTATCTGCCACCACACCCAGCCCCGGGCCAAGGTTATTCAGCGTCGCCGCCACCGCGGCGAAGGCCGAGAAGTCATCCACGCCGGTGGCGATAATCGCCAGCATGCTGACCAGAAACACCAGCGCGTAAGCCGAGAAAAAGCCCCACACCGCTTCGAGAATACGTTCCGGCAGCGCACGATTCCCCAGTTTAATGGTATAGACCGCATTGGGATGCACCAGGCGTTTCAGTTCGCGCGACCCCTGCTTGCACAGCAGCAGAATACGAATCACCTTTAGGCCACCGCCGGTCGAACCCGCCATACCGCCGATAAAGGCTGAACACAGCAGCAGCACCGGCAGGAACAGCGGCCAGCGCGCAATACTGTCGGTGGTAAAGCCCGCCGTCGTCGCCATTGATACCACCTGGAAGAACGCCTGATTGAGGGTTTGCCAGCCGCTGGAATAGACATTATGGAACCACAGCACCAGGGTACAAATCAGCACCAGCGTCAGCTGCACGCCAATGAACATGCGGAATTCCGGGTCGCGCCAGTAGACTTTCAGGTTTCGCCCGCTGAGCAATGAGAAGTGCAGGCCGTAGTTACAGCCGGAGATCAGCAGGAAAATCGCCACGATGGTATTAATGGTCGGGCTATTGAAGTAGCCGATGCTGGCATCATGGGTAGAAAAACCGCCGATGGCGATGGTCGAGAAGCTGTGACCGATGGCATCAAACATCGGCATGCCCGCCAGCCACAGCGCCAGCGCACAGGCCACCGTTAGCAGCACATAAATCAGCCACAGGGTTTTCGCCGTTTCGGCAATGCGCGGGCGCATTTTGTTATCTTTCAGCGGTCCCGGCATCTCGGCGCGGTACAGCTGCATACCGCCGACGCCGAGAATCGGCAGAATGGCCACCGCCAGCACGATGATCCCCATACCGCCGAGCCACTGCAGCATCTGACGATAGAACAGAATCGCTTTGGGCAGCGAGTCGAGCCCTACTAACGTGGTGGCACCGGTGGTGGTTAAGCCAGAGAAGGATTCGAAGAAGGCGTCGGTCACCGACAGATGTGGCTGCTCGGCGAAGATAAACGGCATTGCCCCCACGCTGCCCAGCACGGTCCAGAACAGCACTACAATCAGAAAGCCTTCACGCGGTTTCAGCTCACTTTTTTGTTTGCGGTTGGGCCACCACAGCAGCGAACCGATGACAATCGCCATCATAAACGTCTGACTGAACGCGCGCCCGGCACCGTCGCGATAAATCAGGGCCACTAAGCCAGGCAGGATCATGGTTACAGAGAACAGAATCACCAGCAGGCCCACGATGCGGGTAATGGCGCGAAAATGCATTCAGCCGTTTCCTTTAAACAGATGCGGTTAGTTGTCCAGCGGGATCAGCGCCAAAGCGCCCCGGCTGTAATCAGAAAGGTTTTGCCTGAAGCCATCAATCTGCGGATGGGGCAACGCCAGACGTAGCGTAATGCGATCCTGATAATGGCTCTGTTCAATGCTGCCGTCAAAACGCTGCAGCAGGCGCTCTATATCGCTCAGTTGCGCATAGTCACACTGCAGGGTGAAACATTGCATCGGCACTTTGCGCTGGCGCGCCAGCAGCTTCAGCCCCTGCTGCACGCCGCCACCGTAGGCTTTCACCAGCCCGCCGGTGCCCAGCATGATTCCGCCATAATAGCGCACCACCACGGCGGTGATCTCGCCCACGCCGCTGCCCATCAGCTGCGCCAGCATCGGCTTACCGGCCGTGCCGGAGGGTTCGCCATCGTCAGAAAACCCCAGCTGTTGTGAATCATCGGGCGCGCCCGCCACCCAGGCCCAGCAGTGATGCCGCGCGGTCGGGTGTTCGTGCTTTACCTGCTGCACAAAGGCGCGCGCAGCGGCCACCCCATCGGTATGCGCCAGCAGGGTAATAAAGCGGCTCTTTTTGATGGTCTCCTCGCTGAGACTGACGACCTCAGCGGGAATGTCGTAAGCGTCCATCAGGCCAGATGCAAGTCACGCGTCATGTTTTCGATGCGGCTGGCGTGAATCACCACATTATCCTCGATACGAATGCCCCCGTACGGCTTCAGGGCATCAATCGCCTGCCAGTCAAAGTGCTGACTGAACTTACCGCTGCGCAGCGGCGCCAGCAGTGAATCGATAATATAGAAGCCCGGTTCAATGGTCAGCACCATGCCCGGCTGCAGCACCCGTGTACAGCGCAGATAAGGATATTGCGATGGCGCCGCCAGATGCGTGCCGCTGTCGTCCTGCATAAACCCGGCAACGTCGTGCACCTGCAGGCCGAGCGGATGGCCGAGGCCGTGCGGCATAAACGGCCCGGTGAGATTTTCCGCCACCAGCGTCTCTTCGCTCAGCCCCTGCACCAGTTCAAACTTCAGCAGCAGACGCGCGATGCGCTGATGCATTTGCAGATGGTAATCGGTATAGCGCACGCCAGCTTTCAGCGTGGCGATCAGCGCCAGCTCTTCTTTATTCATCGCAGCAACCATTTCCGCGTAGCGCGTTTTGCTCTGCGCCGCGTAACTGCGCGTCAGGTCTGCCGCATAGCCAAGATACTCTGCGCCGGCATCTATCAGGAAGCTGTGACGTTTCGCCGGCGGCTGATGGTCAAGCCGGGTGTAGTGCAGCACCGCAGCATGTTCATTCAGCGCGATGATATTGCCATACGGTACATCAATGTCACGGTGGCCGGTGGCGGTCAGATAGGCAAGATTGATATCAAACTCGCTCATGCCGGAGAAGAACGCCTCTTTCGCTGCGCGATGGCCCGCTACCGCCAGCTTCTGCGCTTCACGCATACAGGCCAGCTCGTAATCGGTTTTGATGCTGCGATGATAGTGCAGGAAGTCGATCACGCCCTGAGGATTGATCCCCTCGCTGCGGATGCCCAGCTGGGTGGCGCGGGACGGTACCGGCCCGATATAGGCTACATTGTCGCGCTGTGCCGGCAACAGCTGAGCGATATCGTCAGCGTTTTTCAGGCCGATGACCTCGACATCCTGGGTCCAGAAGCTGTCAGGCAGTGGCTCGACGTTGTGCCAGTAATCGACCGGCGAGTAGAACCACAGTTTGGGTTTATTCACGCCATCGATCCACAGCCAGCAGTTGGGCACCTGGGTCACTGGCACCCAGGCTTTAAACTGGGGATTCACCTTAAACGGATAGTCATGATCGTCAAGAAATACGGTCAGCAACTCGCCTGAATGAATCAGCATGGCGTCCAGCTTAAAGCGCGCCAGCACCTGTTGCGCACGCTGCTGCAGCGTTGAGATATGCGCGTGATACAGGGTTTTCAGTGAATCCATGGACTTGTCTCCGATGTCGCGAAAGTGGCGGCAGTGTAGCACAGCCGCGCGGGGGATGCCGTGCTGCGCGCGCTGTGATCGCCGTATCAAATAAGCAAACTCTCGTTTGCAAAAAATTAACATGACACCCACACTCCTGATCATCTGGTATGACCAGATCACCTTTCGCGTTTCAGGAGACGGACATGCTCTACCAAGGCGATACCCTTTCAGTGCACTGGCTTGACGATGGCATCGCCGAGCTGGTTTTTGATGCGCCCGGTTCGGTGAACAAACTTGATACCAAAACCGTCGCCGCCTTAGGCGAGGCGCTGAGCGTACTGGAGCAGCAAAGCACGCTGCGCGGCCTGCTGCTCTCTTCCGCCAAACCGGCGTTTATTGTCGGGGCGGATATCACAGAATTCCTGTCGCTGTTTGATGCGCCCGCTGAGCAGCTTAGCCAGTGGCTGACATTCGCCAACAGCATCTTTAATCGTCTGGAAGATTTGCCGGTGCCAACCATCGCCGCCATCGACGGCTACGCGCTGGGCGGGGGCTGCGAGTGTGTGCTGGCGACCGACTTCCGCGTGGCCACGCCCACCGCGCGCATTGGCCTGCCGGAAACCAAACTCGGCATTATGCCGGGCTTCGGCGGCAGCGTACGTCTGCCGCGCCTGCTCGGTGCCGACAGCGCGCTGGAGATCATCGCCGCCGGTAAAGATATTGATGGCCCGGGCGCGCTGAAGCTCGGTCTGGTGGATGCGGTGGTCAGCAGCGAGAAGCTGCGCAGCGCGGCGCTGACCATGCTGCAGGATGCCATAGCCCAGGGCAGCTGGCAGGCGCGTCGCGCGCCGAAGCTGGCACCGCTTAAGCTCAGCCCGATTGAAGCTGCGATGAGTTTTACCCTCGCCAAAAGCATGGTGCAGCAAACCGCCGGTAAACACTATCCGGCGCCGATCGCCGCGGTGCGAACCATCGAAGCGGCAGCGGGCTTAGGTCGTGATGATGCGCTGAAGCTGGAAACCGCTGCTTTTGTGCCGCTGGCGCAGAGTGATGTGGCACGCGCGCTGGTCGGCATCTTCCTCAATGACCAGTACGTAAAAGGCCTGGCGAAAAAACACAGCAGCGCGGCCGGCACGCCAGAGCAGGCGGCGGTACTCGGCGCAGGCATCATGGGCGGCGGGATCGCCTGGCAGTCGGCCTGGAAAGGCGTGCCGGTGAAGATGAAAGATATTAATCCGCAGGCGCTGACGCTGGGCATGAATGAAGCCAGCAAGCTGCTTAACAAGCAGCTGGAGCGCGGCAAAATCGACGGCACGAAGCTGGCGAGCGTGCTGGCGAGCATTCAGCCGACGCTGGATTACAGCGGCTTTGATCGCGCCGATGTGGTGGTCGAAGCGGTGGTCGAGAACCCGCAAATCAAAGCTAAAGTGCTGGCTGAAACCGAGCAGCAGCTGCGGGATGATGCCGTGCTGGCCTCGAATACCTCCACCATTCCAATCAGCCAGCTGGCGCAGGCACTGCAGCGTCCGCAAAATTTCTGCGGCATGCACTTCTTTAATCCGGTGCCGCGTATGCCGCTGGTCGAAGTGATTCGCGGTACGCAAACCTCTGAAGCCACCATCAGCAAAGTGGTGGCGTGGGCCAGCAAGATGGGCAAAACACCGATTGTGGTGAATGACTGCCCCGGCTTCTTTGTGAACCGCGTGCTGTTCCCCTACTTTGCCGCCTTCAGCCTGCTACTGCGCGACGGCGCGGACTTCCGCCAGATCGATAAAGTGATGGAGAAGCAGTTTGGCTGGCCGATGGGGCCGGCGTGGCTGCTGGACGTGGTGGGCATTGATACCGCGCATCATGCGCAACAGGTGATGGCGCAGGGCTTCCCGTCGCGGATGCAGAAAGATTACCGCGATGCCATTGATGTGCTGTTTGAAGCCAAACGCTACGGCCAGAAAAATGGCCAGGGCTTTTACCGCTGGGAACAGGACAAAAAAGGCAAAGCGCAGAAGCGCGCCGATGCAGAGGTCGATGCGCTGCTGGAGCCGGTATGTGAACCGAAGCGGGTATTCAGCGATGAAGAGATCGCCAACCGCATGATGCTGCCGATGCTCAACGAAGTGGTGCGCTGCCTCGAAGAAAACATCATCGCTTCCCCCGCCGAGGCGGATATGGCGCTGGTGTATGGCTTAGGCTTCCCGCCGTTCCGCGGTGGCGCGTTCCGCTATATGGACACGCTGGGCATCAGCAATGTCGTCGATCAGGCTAAACGCTACCTCGCGCTCGGCCCGCTGTACGCGCTGCCTGAGCTGCTGGTTCAGAAAGCCCACCAGCATCAGAGCTGGTATCCCGTCGCTCAACCGATTGACGCAGCGGCGCTGCAAACTGCCTGAGGTAATGAACATGGAAAACGTAGTGATTGTTGATGCCGTGCGCACGCCGATGGGCCGTTCCAAAGGCGGCGCCTTTCGCCAGGTGCGCGCCGAGGATCTCTCCGCCCATCTGATGCGCGAACTCCTCAGCCGCAATCCGGCCGTCGATGCCGCCGCGCTGGATGACATTATCTGGGGCTGCGTGCAGCAGACGCTGGAACAGGGCTTTAATATCGCCCGCAACGCCGCGCTGCTGGCGGAGATCCCGCATCGCGTGCCGGCCAGCACCGTCAATCGCCTGTGCGGCTCGTCCATGCAGGCGCTGCACGATGCGGCGCGCGCGATTATGGTCGGCGATGCCCACAGCTGTCTGATTGGCGGCGTGGAACATATGGGCCACGTACCGATGAACCACGGCGTGGATTTTCATCCCGGCCTGGGGCGCACCGTGGCGAAAGCGGCGGGCATGATGGGGCTGACCGCCGAGATGCTGGCGCGCATGCACCACATCAGCCGTGAACAGCAGGATGCCTTCGCGCTGCGTTCACACCAGCGCGCTGCGGCCGCCACTCAGCGCGGTGATTTCAAACGCGAAATCGTGCCGACCTACGGCCACGATGCCGATGGCGTGCTGAAACGCTATGACAGCGATGAAGTGATTCGCGAAGACACCAGCCTTGAAGACTTAGCCGCGCTGCGTCCGGCGTTCGATCCGGTCAACGGCACGGTTACCGCCGGCAGTTCGTCGGCGCTGTCCGACGGCGCGGCCGCCATGCTGATCATGAGCGAAAGCCGCGCGCGCGAACTGGGGCTGTCGCCGCGCGCACGCATCCGCAGCATGGCGGTGGTTGGCTGCGATCCGTCGATCATGGGTTACGGTCCGGTACCGGCCAGTAAGCTGGCGCTGAAGCGCGCCGGGCTGAGCGTGCAGGATATTGATCTGTTCGAACTCAACGAAGCCTTCGCCGCGCAGACGCTGCCGTGCCTGAAAGATTTAGGGCTGCTGGAGCAGCTGGATGAGAAAGTGAACCTTAACGGCGGCGCAATCGCACTCGGGCATCCGCTGGGATGTTCCGGAGCTCGTATCAGCACCACGTTGCTGAATCTGATGGAGCGTCGCGATGCACAGTTTGGTCTGGCAACCATGTGCATTGGCTTAGGCCAGGGCATCGCGACGGTATTCGAACGGGTTTAATACGTTGACCACTACACTTGCACGTGTTCCCGCCCAACCGGGCGGGCTTTTTTTTGCAGCGGCACGTGCATGCGCACCGCATCACACATCAGATAAAGGCAAACGCATCGCCATACATCTGCGCTTCTAACGCACCACGTTCGGCACAGAAGCGCTCGCGGGCAATTTTTGCCATCTCAAACCGGCCAGCAATATAGATATCGTGTCCGCTCAGGCTGGCATAATCCTGCATCACCGCGGTCAGCACCGTGCCGCTGCGCCCCTGCCAGTCCTCCGCCGGCTGCTCCACCACCGGAATCACTTTCAGGTTCGGATGCTTCACCGCCAGCGCATTGAGCTCATCCAGATCGTACAGATGTCTCAGCTCGCGGCCGCCCCAGTAGATAGCGATATCGCGATCCGGCTGCTGCGCCAGCGCGGTCAGCAGAATCGAACGCGCATAGGAGAAGCCGGTGCCGCCGGCAATCAGCACAATCGGCCGCGCGCTGTCTTCACGCAGCCAGGCGTCGCCGTGCGGCATATCTACGGTGATCTGCCGATCATTTTTGATGCGATCCATCACCGCCATGGCGTACAGGTTCAGCTCTGAGGCACCAATGTGCAGCTCAATGATGTCCTTTTCCATTGGCGTCGATGCCAGCGAAAACGGGCGCTTGTCGCGCTCATCCATCACCACCATCAGATACTGGCCGGCGCGGAAGCTAAAATCCGCCGCCGGAATTAACCGCACGCGGTAAACCGTGTCCGTAATTGCTTCAACCGAAGTCACTTTGCAGCTTAACGTCGTCATAGGTGCCCTTTTTTATGGTTCTCAGCCGCCATCAGCGCTGCGGCGGCTCGGCAAAGATCGCTAACTCATCCCAGATTGCATCAATACGCGCCGTAACCGCAGGATCTTTCACAATCGGCGTCCCCCATTCACGCTGGGTTTCACCCGGCCACTTGTTGGTGGCATCCAGTCCCATCTTCGAGCCAAGTCCGGAAACCGGCGAAGCGAAGTCGAGATAGTCAATTGGCGTGTTTTCTACCAGTACCGTATCGCGCGCCGGATCCATCCGCGTGGTGATGGCCCAAATCACGTCGTTCCAGTCACGCGCGTTGACGTCATCGTCACACACAATCACAAACTTGGTGTACATAAACTGGCGCAGGAACGACCACACGCCGAACATCACGCGCTTGGCGTGACCGGCATACTGTTTTTTAATCGTCACTACCGCGAGGCGATAAGAGCAGCCTTCCGGCGGCAGATAGAAATCCACAATCTCCGGGAACTGTTTGATCAGAATCGGCACCAGCACTTCGTTCAGCGCCACGCCCAGTACCGCGGGCTCATCCGGCGGACGGCCGGTGTAGGTGGAGTGGTAAATCGGGTTGCGCCGCTGGGTTACGTGCGTCACGGTAAACACCGGGAAGCTGTCTACTTCATTGTAGTAGCCGGTGTGATCGCCGTACGGCCCTTCCGGCGCCATGTCGCCCGGTTCGATGTAGCCTTCCAGCACGATTTCGGCGCTGGCCGGCACTTCCAGATCGTTCGAGACGCACTTCACCACCTCGGTTTTGTTGCCGCGCAGCAGACCGGCAAACGCATATTCCGATAGCGTATCCGGCACCGGCGTGACCGCACCAAGAATGGTGGCCGGATCGGCGCCCAGCGCCACCGCTACCGGGAAGCGTTCACCGGGATGCGCTTTGCACCACTCCTGGAAATCCAGCGCGCCACCGCGATGCGACAGCCAGCGCATGATCACCCGATTTTTACCAATCACCTGCTGACGATAAATGCCGAGGTTCTGCCGCTCTTTATGCGGTCCGCGCGAGACGGTTAAACCCCAGGTGATCAGTGGGGCCGCATCGCCCGGCCAGCATTTCATGACCGGGATGCGCGCCAGGTCGACCTCGTCACCGCTGAAAATCTCTTCCTGACACGGCGCATTACGCAGCCGTTTGGTCGGCATGTTCAGCACCTGTTTGAACTGCGGCATCTTATCGAACAGATCGCGGAACCCCTTCGGCGGCTCCGGCTCTTTCAGAAACGCCAGCAGCTTACCCACTTCGCGCAGCGCGCTGACCTCTTCCTGGCCCATACCCATTGCCACGCGCTTCGGCGTGCCAAACAGGTTGCACAGCACCGGCATGCTGTAGCCCTTCGGGTTTTCGAACAGCAGCGCCGGGCCACCGGCCCGCAGCGTGCGGTCGGCGATTTCGGTCATCTCAAGGACAGGATCGATCTCCTGAGTGATGCGCTTTAACTCGCCGCGCTGTTCCAGCAGCGCGAGAAAGTCTCGTAAATCCTGATATTTCATGCGGCGTTAGTCTTCCGGCCAGAGTGAAGCGTCATTATAAGTTTGTTCACGCCAGCGTGTTTGAGTTTCTGCGTCAGGCGGGCTGACAGGAAAACGGCACCAGCGACTGCAGGGCCAGCACATCGTGATAAGCGGCAATCGCTTCACCGTGACGGAACACTTTGAAATCTTCACCGCGCGCGCTGTAGTAGCGCAGACGGTTCTCACTGACGTGCAGGAAGCTGGCTTCACGCAGCGCAATCACCGACTCCTGCGGATTCACCGCGCAGAACTCGGCCAGACGCTCATCACGGGTTTCGCCCATATGGCCGCTGACGTGCGCATCAAGATAGTGAGGATTGATTTGCACCGGGAACAGCCCCAGCGCAGGCAGCACCACGCTGCTGCGTACCGGCATATCATTGGTGGTGCGAATCGACGGCGTCGCCACGTTGCAGCCCGCGCTCCAGCCAACGTAAGGGACGTCGCGCTCGCGCACTGCGCGCTGAATTGCCACGATCAGCCCCTGCTCGTGCAGCATCTGGTTCAGCAGCCAGGTATTGCCGCCGCTCACCAGAATCAGCTCCGCCTGCTCAATGGCCGCAACCGGTGTCTCGAACTCATGTACCGTGCGCACCGGAATGCCCAGTGACTGAGACAACGCCTGCGCACGCTGGGCGTGATCGTCACGAATAATGGCGTAGGGCACCAGCACCGCCGAGGTGATACCGCGCTGGGCAATCATCGCGTGCAGCTGCGGATGCGCATAGCTCAGCAGCGGCGCATCGTCGGCCACTTTGCCATTACTCAGTAAAAACAGTTCCATCAGCCCGTCCTTTTTCTTCGTCTAATGGGTTGGCAGTCTGATACAGATGATCGCCAGACGTCAATTTTCTTGCTGAAAAGCGTTAGTTCGCCGCACCAATCGGAAAATTCGTAGAGATTTTTCTTGTGTGACCGGGTTTCCGGCCGCCGATGCGCTATAACTCTGACAACAGGTTTGTTATTCTTAGCGTCCATTATTTGGGAGCAGTTATGGAATCCTGGTACTTACTCTATTGCAAACGTGGTCAGCTGTTGCGCGCGAAGGAGCATCTTGAGCGGCAGGAGGTGAATTGCCTCAGCCCGATGATCGCTCTGGAGAAGATTGTGCGCGGCAAACGCACCACCGTGAGTGAGCCGCTGTTTCCCAACTATCTGTTTATCGAATTCGATCCGGAAGCGATTCACACCACCACCATCAGCAGCACGCGCGGCGTCAGCCACTTTGTGCGCTTTGGTGCCATGCCCGCGACGGTGCCGTATGAAGTGATCGAAGCGCTGCAAACTGATGCGCCGCAGATCCTGCTGGATCCGGAAACGCCGCAGGTCGGTGATGAAGTGCTGATCACCGACGGCACCTTTGAAGGGCTGCGCGCTATTTTTGCCGAGCCCGATGGTGAAACCCGCTCAATCCTGCTGCTTAACCTGCTGAATAAACAGGTGATGCGCAGCGTGGACAACAAGCAGTTCCGTAAGGTTTAAGCCAGCCTGAATAGCTGACGTGCGTTGTGGTCGACGCGTGCCGCCAGTGCGTCTGGCTGTTCACCACGCCAGTGCGCCACCTGCTGAACGATATGCGGCAGAAAGCAGGGTTCGTTACGGCGCGAGGTCGGACGCGGACGCATATCGCGCGGCAGCAGATAGGGCGCGTCGGTCTCCAGCAGCAGACGATCTGCCGGAATCAGCGGCAGCATGTCACGCAGTGCCATTCCGCGCCGTTCATCGCACACCCAGCCGGTAATGCCCACCGATAAACCCAGCGCCAGGCAGGCTTCCAGCTCGTCACGCGTGCCGGTAAAACAGTGCACCACCGCGCCCACCAGTTTCGGCAGCCACGGCTGCAGCACCGCCAGAAAACGTTCATGCGCCTCACGACAGTGTAAAAACACCGGCAGCTGCAGTTCCGCCGCCAGCTGGAGCTGCGCATCAAACGCGTACTCCTGCTGCTCGTGCGCGGAAAGGTTCCGGTTGAAGTCGAGCCCGCATTCACCAATCGCGACCACCTGCTCGCTGTCAGCCAGGCGGCGCAGCGTACTGGCGGTTTCCGCCGACCACTCGCTGGCATGATGCGGGTGCACGCCGGCGGTCGACCAGCAGTAGCCCGCGTGCCGGGTCGCCAGCTGACGCGCCTGCTGGCTCTCCAGGGCATTGGTGCCGGTGATTAACAGGCCGGTGACGCCTGCTTCGCGCGCGCGTTTTACCACCTGATCGCGATCTTTTGCGAATTGCGTGCTGGTCAGGTTTACACCGATATCAAACATGTTTGCTCCCCATTCCGTCTTAAAGCGACGGATAGAAAAACCGCCCGGCAGGCGGGCGGTTAAGATTCATCATCACCCCATCAGCGGGATGCCCTGCATAAAAGACATCAGGCGTCGGGGTTCTGTTCCTCATCGTCTGCCGCCTGACGTCCTTTACCCACATAGTAGCGGGAGAAGAATACGCCGACTTCAAACAGGCAGTACATCGGAATAGCGAGCAAAGTTTGCGAGAAAACGTCCGGCGGTGTGAGCAACATCCCAACCACAAACGCGCCGACCAGAATATACGGCCGTTTCTTTTTCAGATCGTCCGGGCTGGTAATGCCGGTCCAGCACAGCAGCACGATGGCAATCGGTACCTCAAACGCCACGCCAAACGCCATGAACAGCGTCATGACAAAGTCGAGGTAGTTGGTGATGTCCGTGGCGATGGTGACGCCCTGCGGCGCGGTTTTGGCGAAGAAGCCAAATGCCAGCGGGAATACAATGAAGTAGGCAAAGGCCACGCCGACATAAAACAGCAGCGTACTGGAGAACAGCAGCGGCATCACCAGGCGGCGCTCATGGCGATACAGCGCGGGGGCGACAAACGCCCAGACCTGATAAAGAATCACCGGCACCGCAAGAAACACCGACACAATGATGGTCAGTTTGATCGGCGTAAAGAACGGTGAGGCCACGTCAGTGGCGATCATGCTGGCGCCGGCGGGCATCTGGCTAATCAGCGGCGCTGCCACCGCGTGATAAATGTCGTTGGCGAAGTAAACCAGACACAGGAAGATAACAAACACCGCGATGATGCAGTTCAGCAGACGCTTGCGCAGCTCAATCAGGTGGCTGATGAGCGGTTGGGTATCTTCAACGGCCATGTTTATCGTTCATCTTTTACGGGAGGAGTGGTCGCAGGCGCGACGGAATCGGTGTGGCTGGTGGCTGGTGCAGGCTGCGGCGCCTGCGCCGGGGCGCTGGCCTGATGCGCCGCGCTGGCCGGCGTCACAACGCTGTGCGGCTCAGCGGGCTGCGGTGCGGCAGCGGGCTGTGGCGCAGCAGCGGGCGGCTGATGAATGGTGTTGGCTTCATCTTCCGCTTTTTCGATATCGATGCTCTGCTGCACCGAGCGCTTCATGGAGTCCGCGGTTTTACGCAGCTCTTCCATGGATTGTTTCAGCTCCGGCGACAGCGTGCCGCGTCCTGCCTCTTCGACCTTTTTCAGGCTGTCCTGCAGCTCCTGCAGTTTCAGCTCCTGGGCCAGTTCGTTCTGCACATTAGCAGCCAGCGAGCGAATGGCCCGGATCCAGCCAACAACGGTTTTCACCGCAACCGGTAAGCGCTGCGGGCCCAGTACAATCAGCCCGATCACGAACACCAATACCAGTTCACTAAAACCAATATCGAACACAGTTTTACCTTACTTGTCCCGGGCGTCGTCTTTGCTCGCCGGGGTGTGCTGTTTGTCTGCCAGTTTGGCGTTGAAGTCAGCGTCCTGCTCTTTCGGTTGATCCTTTTTCTCGTCTTCATCGCTCATGGCTTTTTTGAAGCCGCGAATGGAAGAGCCTAAATCCGAACCCAGGTTACGAAGCTTATTGGTACCGAACAGAAGTACAACAATGACGGCAATGATTAACAATTGCCAAATACTGATACCGCCCATGAGATATGCCTCTAATATTCTGTGAAAAACGGTTAACTGTAACGCACAGAAAGTCCGTTTTTACCCGGACTTAAGCCTGCGACATTACGCGATTTGCACCAGGCAGACAATCAGTTTGTCTTGCGCCAGCCGATGAGCCAGGTGACGATGCCGGCGGCCATTAACAGTGCCGGGAAGAAGTCCCAGTCAGGCCGGCTCAACAGCACGGCGGTGCCACTTAATAACAGTGTAGCCCCGACGCCAAACAGATAACGTGCCTGATGATGCCGGGTGCGCTGCGCGTTTAAATCGGTGACGAGTTTATCGACACTGTGCTGCAATAACTTGTGCTGGCGCATACTGTCGTAAAAAAGCTCCGGCAGCTCCGGCAGTTTCTCCGCCCAGAACGGCGCCTTCTCTTTCACCGCCCGCAGGATGGCCGGAATGCCGATCTGATCCTTAATCCAGTCCTCCAGGAACGGCTTGGCGGTTTTCCACAGATCGAGCTGCGGATAGAGCTGACGGCCGATGCCCTCGATGTACAACAGGGTTTTCTGCAGCAGCACCAGCTGCGGCTGCACTTCCATATTGAAACGGCGCGCGGTGTTGAACAGATTGAGCAGCACGTGACCAAAGGAGATTTCCGCCAGCGGCTTTTCGAAAATCGGCTCGCATACGGTACGGATCGCGAACTCAAAATCTTCCACGTTGGTATCCGGCGGTACCCAGCCCGAGTCGACGTGCAGCTCGGCCACTTTGCGGTAGTCGCGGTTGAAGAAGGCGATGAAGTTTTCCGCCAGGTAGCGCTTATCTTCTTTGTTCAGCGAGCCAACGATGCCGCAGTCAATGCCGATGTACTGCGGATCTTCCGGATGCTCGTAGCTCACGAAGATGTTGCCGGGATGCATATCGGCGTGGAAGAAGCTGTCGCGGACTACCTGAGTGAAGAACACCTGCACGCCGCGTTCGGCCAGCAGCTTCATGTTGACGCCGTGCTGCTCCAGCGTGGCAACGTCGGAGATAGGAATGCCATAAATGCGCTCCATTACCAGCATGGTTTCGCTGCAGTAGTCGGAGAACACTTCCGGCACGTACAGCATGCGGCTCTGGTCAAAGTTGCGGCGCAGCTGAATCGCATTGGCGGCTTCACGCAGCAGATTGAGTTCATCAATCAGCGTTTTTTCGTAGTCGCGCACCACTTCCATCGGACGCAGACGGCGACCGTCCGGCAGCAGCCGTGGCACCCAGCGCGCCAGGCGGTAAATCAGCTTCATGTCAGCTTTGATCACCGGCAGGATATCCGGGCGAATCACTTTGATCACCACTTCGCGGCCGTTGGATTTCAGCGTCGCGGTATGCACCTGGGCAATCGAAGCGGATGCCAGCGGTTTGATATCGAAGTCGTCGAACCAGGTTTCCACCGGGCCGCCAATCGAACGCTCAATCTGCGCTTTGGCTTTCACGCCGTCGAACGGCGCCACACGGTCCTGCAGAATCGCCAGCTCATCGGCAATTTTCGGCGGGAACAGGTCGCGGCGCGTCGAGAGCATCTGACCGAACTTGATCCAAACCGGACCGAGCTGCTCCATGGCCAGACGCAGACGGATGCCCATCTCGGCTTCTTTGTGCCGGTTGGGGATCCAGAAAACACAGCGCCGCCACAGCCGCAGCGGCAGCGTAATGCGCATAT
This sequence comes from Pantoea sp. Morm, assembly GCF_016643525.1. Classification (NCBI taxonomy): domain Bacteria; kingdom Pseudomonadati; phylum Pseudomonadota; class Gammaproteobacteria; order Enterobacterales; family Erwiniaceae; genus Pantoea; species Pantoea sp. Morm. Next base: position 16,711 of record NZ_VOQX01000004.1, read on the forward strand.
GCGGAATCAGTTCATCCAGCCCGTAGGTCAGAAAAACTTTGATAATGAAGTATAAGCGCCGAATTTCTCCCAGCGTCATTTCGCCTCCAGCTGTGCCAAACGCGCCTCAAACGCATTAAGCGCACGTTCCATCGCTTCTACCTCCTCACAAAACCACGCCTGCTCCAGCGCCCCAGGTGCCACGCGCCACTCTTCGGTCAGCACCTGCCCCAGATAATCCTGACGGCGGGTGACCTGCTGTCTGAGCTGGGCCAGCGCACGCTGAGCGGCCTGGCTGATGCCCTGTGCCGCGATGTCGCCCACCCACGGCGCGAGATATTCGGCCGGGTCGAGTTCAGCCAGATCCATCAGCGCGGAGAATTGCTGTACCACCTGCAGATCGCCTTCCACGTCCAGCTCACCGCTGCGAATCAGGCTGGTCAGCTGCTGACGATCGCGCAGCTTAGGCAGCGTGCTGAAACGCAGGCTGACGCTGCAGTCGCTGCGGTCCTGCCAGTCACTCAGCACATCCAGCTGGTTTTCACTGAACACCAGCACCAGCGGAAAATCCAGCTCCTGCAGGCGCAGCAGCAGGACTTTGCCGGCCAGACGCTGGCGTGCGGTTTTCAGGCTGCGATCGCGGTACAACACACGGTTCAGGGCGGTCTCAAGACCGCCGGTGATGAGAGGGGTAAAAGTCATGATTAATCAGAACTTAAAGCCACGATGCAGCGCCACAATGCCGCCGGTCATGTTGTAGTAGCTGGTATTTTCAAAGCCCGCGTCGTTCATCATCGCCTTCAGGGTTTCCTGATCCGGATGCATACGAATCGACTCCGCCAGATAGCGATAGCTCTCCGCGTCTTTTGCCACCAGCTGGCCGATGCGCGGCAGAATGTGGAAAGAGTAAGTGTCGTAGGCTTTGCTCAGCGGATCGAAAACCGGTTTAGAGAACTCCAGCACCAGCAGACGGCCGCCCGGCTTGAGCACGCGGAACATCGACGCCAGCGCCTTCTCTTTTTCGGTCACGTTACGCAGGCCGAAGGAGATGGTGATGCAGTCGAAATAGTTATCCGGGAACGGCAGCGCTTCTGCGTTAGCCTGCACGTAGCTGACGTTGCCGGTTACGCCGAGATTGCGCAGCTTTTCGCGTCCCATCTTCAGCATTGAGCTGTTGATGTCCGCCAGCACCACCTGACCGGTTTCACCGACCAGGCGCGAGAATTTTGCCGTCAGATCGCCGGTACCGCCGGCCAGATCCAGGACGCGCTGACCGCGGCGCACGCCGCTGCTGTCGATGGTAAAACGCTTCCAGACGCGATGGATGCCGAACGACATCAGATCGTTCATCAGGTCATATTTCGCCGCGACGGAGTGAAACACGTCCGCGACTTTATCGGCCTTTTCACTTTTGGCGACGGTCTGAAAGCCAAAATGGGTAGTTTCCTGCTGTGATTCATCTGCCATCGGTTTTACCTGTTCCACAAACAATACTTCCCGAAGTGTATCAGAGTCGGGCGATCCGAGCACGCCACCGGCGTGTTATTCGTTGATGCGGCGCAGGGAAGCGGCGGAAGAATCTGCCGCATTTTCAGCGGGCTCGCTGTCATCGGCCCATGTATCATCCGCCGCGTCGGGCTGCGCCTGCTCTGCCAGTTGCGGGTTGATGGGCCGTTTGATCTCTACGCCAAGCGCACGAAACGACTCACTCTGGGCGATCAGGTTGCCGCGCCCCTGCGCCAGCTTTTTCATCGCCAGCTGATAACTCTGCTGCGCTTTGTCGAGGCTATGCCCGATGCCGCTCATGTCATCGACAAACAGCCGCATCTTGTCGTACAAGCGCGCAGCGCGGTCGGCGATGCGCTGGGCATTACGGCTCTGATGCTCATAGCGCCACAGATTATTAATGGTGCGCAGCGCCACCAGCAGCGTGGTCGGGCTGACCAGCATAATGTTTTGCTGCAGCGCTTCGCTGATCAGCTCCGGCTGGCGGTCGATCGCCAGCAGAAACGCCGGTTCGACCGGAATAAACATCAGCACATAATCCAGCGAGCGTAAACCGGGCAATTGTTGATAATCTTTACGCCCCAGCAGCCGGATATGGCCGCGCACCGCGTTGATGTGCTCCTGAATCGCCTGTTCGCGCGTCAGCTCGTCGTCGGCGTTGAAGTAGCGCTCATAGGCAATCAGCGTCATTTTGGCGTCAATTACCACATCTTTACCCTGCGGCAGACGCACAATCACATCCGGTTGCATACGGCCCTGCTGCTCCAGCTGCACGCTGACCTGAGTCTGGTACTCGTAGCCTTCGCGCAGGCCCGACGCCTCCAGCACCCGGCTGAGCACCACTTCGCCCCAGTTGCCCTGAATTTTATTGTCGCCCTTCAGCGCTTTGGTGAGGTTGATCGCTTCCTGCGCCATCTGCGCGTTGAGCTGCTGCAGCTGACGAATCTCGTGCGCCAGCGTGTGGCGTTCACGTGCTTCCTGGCCGAAGCTATCGTTGACCTGGCGGCGGAAGCCGTCCAGCTGTTCGCGCAGCGGGCCGATCAGGCTGTTGAGGCTCTGCCGGTTCTGCTCGTCGACGCGTTTTCCGCTGTTTTCGAAGATTCGGTTGGCGAGGTTTTCAAACTGCGCACTCAGGCGCTGTTCGCTGTTGGTCAGCAGACGCTGCTTCTCCTCAGCGGCGAAACGCGTCTCTTCTAATCGAATGGTGACTTCCCGCAGTTCGGCTTCCTGCGCGCTGTTTACTTCCAGCTGATTGCGCAGTTCGCGGCTGAGCTGTTCACTCTCGGCCCGCCAGTAATCCAGCTGCTGCAGGCGCTCCTGCGCGCCGCTTAGCGTGCCGTGTAGCTGGCGCAGCTCCTGTTCGCGCTGCTGCAGTTGTTGTTGCAGCTGTTCCAGCTGCTGCTGCTGACGCTGCTGCGCCTGTTCCAGCAGGCGGCGTTCGGTGGTGAAGCTGGCGTGCTGATGGCCGGCGCGCAGCTGGGCAATAATCCAGCCAATGCCCAAACCGGCCAGCGCCAGCGCGCCGCTGATGATAAGTTGCTGATCCATAATCCCCCCGCGGATCGTCTCGCTGAGGAGAAGGTAGAGCGCCACTGTATGAATGTCCAGAACATTCATGGCAACCCGCGGATTTTATCGCGGGCGCGATAGGCACCGTCCGGGCAACTACAGGGCGCGCACGGTCAGGTCGCCGGCTTTCCAGGCGTCGATCAGGAAAAACGGCATCGGCAGCACCCATTCGCTGTCGCTTTTCACCTTCGCCGGATAGCACCAGCTGTTGCCGCCGTAGGTCAGCTCTACCTGCTGCTGGCCATTTTCGGCGTTGGCCACTTTGCCGGCCATGCTGGCGAAACCGGCGTTGCTGCCGACGTGGAAGCTGTCGGTCTGCCAGCGAATCGGCGCATGCGCCGGCCACGGCTGCGCGTGGTGGAAGTGAAAGATATCGTCGTGATTGAGGATGCTGTCGCGCACCGTCGGCCACAGCGCTACCTTGAGGAAGTACTGGTCGGTAAAGCGCTCGCTGCCGTCATACTGCGCGATAAAGTCGCGCATCTGCTGCTCCACATTGTGAAACACGCCGTGACAGCCGCCCCACATGCCGGCCAGTAACAGCTCGGTGTGCGAATAATAATCGCGCATGTGGTGGAACCAGAATGGCGAAGCCAGCCAGGCGTCGACGGCCGCCACTTCGCGCTCTGACAGCAGCGAATCCGCATCCCGCACGATGTAGCGTTTTACGCTGGCATCGTCCATCACCAGAAAGCGCCACAGCGTAGGGAAAATGGTTTTCTCCTGCGACATATCCACCAGCTGGGTGTTTGGCTGGGTCAGGCGCTGCCACACGTGCTGCGGCACGCTGTCGTCGAGATAGATGCGGCACATCCAGTCCGGATAGAGCTCGCGCGCCACCTCAACGTTTTTAATCAGGGTTTCGCAGTAGCGCGGCTGACCGCCGTACAGGCTGAAGGAGATGATATTTTCTGCCGGATTGCTGCGGTTAATCGGCGCAGGCGCCGGTGCAGGAAAAGTCGCTTTCGCGCCCTGACTGAAACGCATGTCGGATTGGGTGAGCGATTCGAGGCCATAACGCGCCACTTCATCTTTCTTATTCAGCCAGCCACACACTTCCGTCAGGCCATCCAGCCAGGTTTCCGACGCCTGCGCGCGCTGCGCCGCCGGGGCCTGATAGATTTTCTGGTAAATCTTGTAGGATTTTTTATGTTCGCCGACGCGCATCAGCGTCAGCGCGTAGTCGCTGAGCACCTGCATCTGGTTAGGCATGACGCGCAGCACTTCTTCGCAGCACTGGCGCGCCAGAGGATAATCTGACGCGGCCATTGCCTGACGAAACCGCGCGGCGGCACTCTCAACGCGGGCCTGCATTGCAGCAGGGCGGCTGGTAAAACCCGGACGTGGGACAGAGATCGTTTTGCGCATAGGAAATTTCTCAGAATCGGCTGAAATTGCGCGCATTCTAATCAGGCAATTGCTGAGCTCCCTATAAGCCTGGTCTCGAAATCATTCCCTGACTGGCGCGCTAAAGTAAGCGACGCGCGGCATCCACCACAATTTTCACCGCATCGCTTTCTGTCTGCTTCATAGTGGCCGCATCCGGGATCTCTTTTTGCGTGCGATTCACGATGACGCCAGCCACCATGCCGGCACGCAGTCCCTGACTGGCGCACATGGTTAACAGTGTAGCGGATTCCATTTCATAGTTAAGTACGCCCATTTGCTGCCACTCTTTCATCGAGCCCTGGAAGCGGCTCACTACGCGTCCGGAGAAGGTGTCGTAGCGCTCCTGGCCAGGATAGAAGGTGTCTGACGAGGCAGTGACACCAATATGCGTGGTCGCGCCGCAGGCTTCTGCCGCGGCCACCAGCGCGGTGGTGCAGGCGAAGTCAGCCACCGCCGGGAATTCCATCGGCGCAAAATGCAGGCTGGCACCGTCCAGACGGACCGAGGCGGTGGTCACCAGCACATCACCCACGTTGATGTGTGGCTGAATCGCGCCGGTGGTACCTACACGCAGGAAGGTACGCACGCCCAGCTGCGCCAGCTCTTCAACGGCGATAGAGGTGGACGGACCGCCAATACCGGTGGAACAGACAACCACCGGTTTGCCGTCGATCTCCGCCAGCCAGGTGGTGAATTCACGGTGCGACGCGAGGTGCTGAGGATTCTCCATCAGCGCCGCGATTTTCTTCACGCGCTCCGGATCGCCAGGAACAATCGCCAGCGTGGCTCCTTTCAAATCGGCTTTGGTGATGCCAAGGTGGAAAACGTCAGACTGGGCCATATCAGACTCCTGGAAGATAAGGGGAATAAGCGCGCCACTTTACGTCAGCGGCCCGGATAAATATGTGACTGAATTCACTATCAATAATGAAAGTTACATTGAACTAAAGATATTGTGTGACTCTAATCACATATTAGCGGTCTGCTGCGCTGAATTGCTACAAGCGGTGCTGTGTAACCGTAAAAGGCAGTGTTAATAGAGAAGCAGATCAGGTTAACCATCCCCCGTACCCTACGCCAGCCTTGCCGTAAGGCCAGGCTATAGTTACGTGATTGCGCACTTGCTAGCATGGAGAGAACCATGAAAACCGAAGACAATATGGCACAAAAATCTGCCACCGACGGCTTTGCGCCAGCGGTGCAGCCCACCGCAGCCAGCACCATCATTACCGCCAGCGATGCCATTCACGCGGGCGAGACGTCCGTGCCGAGCCAGGGTGAGAACCTGCCGGCTTATTATGCTCGTCCGCAACAGTTTAGCGGCACGCTGCCGGTCGTGCTGGTGGTGCAGGAAATTTTCGGCGTGCACGAGCACATCCGCGATCTGTGCCGCCGTCTGGCACTGGAAGGCTATCTCGCCGTGGCGCCGGAGCTCTATTTCCGCGAAGGCGATCCCAACGATTACAACGATATCCCTACCCTGTTCAAAGAGCTGGTGAGCAAAGTGCCGGATTCGCAGGTACTGTCGGATCTCGACCACGTGGCCAACTGGGCGGCGCGCCACGGCGGCGATATCCGTCGTCTGGCGATCACCGGTTTCTGCTGGGGCGGTCGCATCAGCTGGTTGTTTGCCGCCCATAATCCGCAGGTGCGCGCCGCCGCCGCCTGGTACGGTCGCCTGGAGGGCGAGAAAACGCTGAAGCAGCAGAAACATCCTATTGATATTGCAGTGGATTTGAATGCACCGGTGCTGGGACTGTACGGTGGCCAGGATGAAAGCATTCCACTGGAGAGTATCGATAAGATGCGCCAGGCCCTGCACGCGGCCAATGCCAAAGCCGAGATTGTGGTGTATCCGGAAGCTGGTCACGCCTTCAACGCCGACTATCGTCCGAGCTACCACGCCGATTCCGCACAGGATGGCTGGCAGCGCATGCTGGCGTGGTTTAAGCAGTATGGCGTCGCGCCGAACGCGGAATAAAAAAGGGGCGCCAGCGCGCCCCAACTCAACAACACAACGTATTATCCTGCCATCAAACGGTTTCGGCGCGCAGCTTCTGCGCCGCTTTCACCATGTTGGCCAGCGCCTGACGCGTTTCACTCCAGCCACGCGTTTTCAGGCCGCAGTCCGGGTTCACCCACAGACGCTGCTGCGGAATACTCTGCGCCGCTTTGCGCAGCAGATCTTCCATCCATTCCACGCTCGGTACGTTGGGTGAGTGGATGTCATACACGCCCGGCCCGATTTCGTTCGGATACTCAAACGCTTTAAACGCATCCAGCAGATCCATATCAGAACGTGAGGTTTCGATAGTGATGACGTCGGCGTCCAGCGCGGCAATCGAATCCATGATGTCGTTGAACTCGCAATAACACATGTGGGTGTGAATCTGCGTCTCGTCCTGCGCCACCGCAGCGTTGAGGCGGAACGCGTCCACCGCCCAGCGCAGGTAGGCTGCCCAGTCAGACTGATGCAGCGGCAAGCCTTCACGCAGCGCCGGTTCGTCAATCTGAATGATGCCGATACCGGCTTTTTCCAGGTCCTGCACTTCGTCGCGCAGCGCCAGCGCAATCTGTTTTGCGATGGTTTCGCGCGTCACGTCTTCCCGCGGGAACGACCAGCACAGGATGGTGACCGGTCCGGTCAGCATGCCCTTCACCGGTTTGTCGGTCAGCGACTGCGCATACTTTGCCCACTCGACGGTGATCGGCTGCGGGCGGCTGACGTCCCCGATGATCACCGGCGGCTTAACACAGCGCGAGCCGTAGCTCTGTACCCAGCCGTTCTGCGTGAAAACAAAGCCGTCGAGGTTTTCGCCGAAGTACTCCACCATGTCGTTACGCTCGGCTTCGCCATGCACCAGCACGTCGAGCCCCAGACGCTCCTGCTCCGCAATCGCCTGCCGGATGTGTTCCGCGATACCGGTGCGGTAGTGGCCACCGTCAATGTTGCCTTTTTTGAAGTCGAGGCGCAGGCCGCGAATCTCGGTCGTCTGCGGGAAAGAACCGATGGTGGTGGTGGGCCACGCTGGCAGGTTAAAGCGCTGACGCTGCGCCTGAGCACGCACGGTGTAGCTGCTGTTGCGCTCAGTGTCTCTGGCCTGGATTTGCGCCAGACGCTGCGCCACGGCGGGGTTGTGCACGCGAGCAGAGTTTGCCCGGGCGCGAATCGGCGCGCTCCAGGCGTGCAGCGCAGCGGCATCGTGCTGGTTCAGCGCCTGACTCAGCAGCGACAGCTCCGTGCACTTCTGTAACGCAAAGGCGAACCAGCTTTTGACCTCGTCGTCGAGGCGGGTTTCCACGCTCAGGTCAATGGGGCTGTGCAGCAGCGAACAGGAGGAACCGATCCACAGCTGCTGACGCTGGCCGATCAGCGGCTGCAGGCGCTCAAACCAGCGGGTGAGATCGGCGCGCCAGACGTTACGGCCATTGATCACCCCCAGCGACAGCAGCCATTCCGCCGGGATCTGCTGGTTGAGCTGCTGAAGATCGTCTTTGCCGTGCACCAGGTCCACGTGCAGGCCCTGCACCGGCAGCGTTTTGATGACATCAAGATTCTGACCAATGCTGTCAAAGTAGGTGGTCAGCAGTAGTTTTACTTCGCCCTGTAGCGCGTCGTACGCCGGTTTAAACGCCTCGCGCCACGCCTGCGGCAGTTCCAGCGCCAGCGCTGGCTCATCAATCTGCACCCATTCGATGCCGCGTTGATGCAGTTCAGCCAGCACCTGACGGTACACCGGCAGAATGGCCTGCAGCAGCGACAGGCGGTCAAAGGCGTCACCTTTCACCTTACCCAGCCACAAATAGGTCACCGGCCCCAGCAGCACCGGTTTGATGGTGTGGCCGAGCGCCAGCGCTTCATCCACCTCGTCCAGCAGTTGCGTCCAGCTGAGACGGAACTGCTGACCCTGGGTAAATTCCGGCACGATGTAGTGATAGTTGGTGTTAAACCATTTGGTCATCTCCGCCGCCGCCGCGGGCTCGCCGCTGGGCGCCCGACCGCGGCCGATGCGGAACAGGGTGTCGAGGTCAATCGAGCCGTCTTTATTCTGGTGCCGTGCCGGTACGTTACCGAGCAGCAGGCTGGTGGTCAGCACGTGATCGTACCAGGCAAAATCGCCGACCGGCAGCAGATCAACACCGGCGTCTTTCTGCTGCTGCCAGTGACGGGCGCGCAGTTCACGACCCACCGCCAGCAGTTCGTCCTGTGAGCTGTTCCCGGCCCAGTAGCTTTCCTGCGCTTTTTTCAGTTCGCGGCGCAGTCCGACGCGAGGGAAACCGAGAGTATGGTTCAGAATGGTCATGTGAGATTCTCCAGAAGTTGTTCGCTGTGCGACAGTCGCAGCAACCGATTTACGTTCATCCAGCGGGCAATCCTGCCGTGCGCTGAGCGTGTTAGCTGGACAAAGGTAAAGTGGCCGTCACGTCTGACTGAGATGTTTAGCCGTCCAGATGTTTACACCGCTATAATCTGCGGGTACTGTATGTGTCTCAAGCGCAATTTGTTCAATCTCGATGTGAAGGACTCTCATGATCGAACTCAAACACCTGCGGACGCTGCAGGCGTTACGGCACACCGGCTCGCTGGCTGCCGCCGCCGCCCAGCTTCATCAGACGCAATCGGCGTTGTCTCACCAGTTCAGCGACCTGGAACAGCGGCTGGGCTTTCGGCTGTTCGTGCGTAAGAGCCAGCCGCTCCGTTTTACGCCGCAGGGAGAGATTCTGTTGCAGCTGGCGGAGCAGATTCTGCCGCAGATCCAGCAGGCGCTGCAGGCCTGTCATGAGCCGCATCAGACCACGTTGCGCATCGCTATCGAATGCCACAGCTGCATCCAGTGGCTGACGCCGGCCCTGAACAATTTCCGTCAGAGCTGGCCGCAGGTAGTGATGGACTTCAAATCCGGCGTGACCTTTGATCCGCAACCGGCGCTGCAGCAGGGCGAACTGGACGTGGTGCTGACGTCCGATATTCTGCCGCGCAGCGGTTTGTTCTATGCGCCGATGTTTGATTTTGAGGTGCGGCTGGTGCTGGCGCCGGATCACCGTCTGGCGCAACTGGCTCACATCACGCCGGAAGATTTGGCCGATGAGGTGCTGATGATCTATCCGGTACAGCGTCAGCGGCTGGACGTGTGGCGTAACTTCTTACAGCCAGCCGGCGTCAGCCCGGCGCTGAAGAGCGTGGATAATACGCTGCTGCTGATCCAGATGGTGTCGGCCGGCATGGGCATTGCCGCGCTGCCGCACTGGGTGGTAGAGAGCTTTGAGCACCAGGGGCTGGTGGTGACACGCACGCTGGGCGACGGATTGTGGAGCCGTTTATACGCGGCGATGCGCGACGGCGAGCAGCGGCAGCCGGTGCTGGAGGCCTTTGTGCGCTTTGCCCGTCAGCACGCCTGCGAGCACCTGCCTTACGTGCGCGATGCCTCGCGCCCCGGCTCCCTGCAGCCGGTCTCGTCCTGATGCCGCGGGCGGCCAATGTCGCCCGTGCTGTTATCCCCGCCCTGCCTGCTCTATAATGCGCCGCCTTAACCGCTACCGGAGAGTTTCACCATGACCAATAACGATGTGCTGCGCAGCGTGCGCTATATGCTGGATTTGAGCGACAGCAAAGTGGTGGAGATTTTTGCGCTGGCGGGCAGTGAAGTACCGCGTGAAGATGTGCAGGCGTGGCTGAAGAAAGATGACGATGAAGCGTTTCGTAAACTGCCGGATGTGCTGATGGGCTACTTCCTCAACGGTCTGATTTTCTACCGTCGCGGCAAAAGCGAAGACGCGCCGGCCCCGTCGGTTGAGCGCCGCATGAACAATAATATCTTTCTCAAAAAGTTACGCATCGCCTTCGCGCTGAAAACCACCGATATCCCGGATATCTTACTGAAGGCTAACTTCAAGGTGTCACAGGCTGAAATCGGCGCGATTTTCCGCAACCCGGATCATAAAAATTATCGCGAGTGCGGTGACCAGATTCTGCGTAACTTCCTGAAAGGTTTAACGCTGATTCAGCGGCCATCGACACCCGCGAAAAAAAGCTAAGCGCCTGAGCTGCTGCTTTTGGCCGTGTGTCCCAGTACCCAGCGTTTATGCACGTACAGGGACGCAAAAATCACTATCGCCCCGGCGATAAAGCTCGGCCAGTGCGGCTTCTCCTGCCAGATCGCCAAATTCACCAGTAATCCTGCCGGCACGTGCATGTTGTTCATAATGCCCAGCGTCCCGGCATCGACCTGGGTCGCGCCGTAGTTCCACATGAAGTAACCCAGCCCGGACGCGGCCACGCCCAGCCACACCAGCACGCTCCACTGCAGCGTGGTGGTCGGCAGCTTGTGCGGATTGCCCCAGATGCACCAGGCGATCACCGCGATCAGCACTGCGCCGAGATAGAACCACGAGAACGCGGTGTGCTGCGGCATCGGGCGGACTTCCTGCAGGCGCTTATAGCCCACCATGCCAATCGCAAAGCAGATGTTGGCCGCCTGCACCAGCAGCAGTCCGAACCAGAAATCATCGCTGACTTTGTCGTAGCGGATAATGGCCGCACCGAGCACCGCCAGCAGCGCGCTAAAGGCATAGCCAATGCGCAGCGGGCGCTTGCTGAGCAGGTCATAAATCAGCGTGACATACAGCGGCGTCATCACCGTAAACAGCAGGAATTCCGGCACGCTGAGATAGAGATAAGCCTCGAAGCTGATCAGATACATAATGCCTAATTGCAGCATGCCCACCAGCATATAGAGCAGCAACGTTGAGGCGCGGTAACCGCGCCAGCGCAGAAACGGCAGAAAGACCAGCGCCGCCAGGCCTAAACGCATCAGCACCGAGAACCAGGTATCCACCTGCCCCGCCAGATACTCCCCGATTAAACTAAAAGAAAAAGCCCACAGAATGGTGGTAACGATCAGCAACAGCACGGTTATGCATCCTAAAGTTCAACACTGGCGCTAGTGTAAACAAACTACAGCGCGCTGGCGGGATAATCTGGTTGACATATGATGAAATTAAACACGATCGCATCTTCACTGCCCGGTTAACAGGCACGCGTCCGCATGGCGGGTTGACCGGCGGGCGGCAATTTTTATGAGGCGGCGCGCCGTTATTCTGGCACAAATGCGCGAAATCCAACATTTACTGGTTTATAACGCTCTTTATTGTCATAAAACTGTAACATATGTGTCACACGTCACAGTAACTGCGCGTAACCATCACTATTCTGTGCGCGAAATGGAAAGGTTGCTTTCTGTTCGCTGTCGTACTTTGTTTTTGCCCCAACCTGCTGGGAATCGATAACTATATTGCGCCCTGGAGGGCCATTCTGATGTTGAGTATTTTTAAACCTGCACCACACCAGCCCCAGGTGGCGGACGATCGCGTCGATCCGCTCTATCGTCGTCTGCGCTGGCAGATCTTCTTCGGCATTTTCTTTGGCTACGCCGCCTATTATCTGGTGCGCAAAAACTTTGCGCTGGCGATGCCTTACCTGGTCGAACAGGGCTTTTCCCGCGGCGACCTTGGCTTTGCCCTCTCCGGCATCTCCATCGCCTACGGTTTTTCCAAATTCATCATGGGATCGGTCTCGGATCGCTCCAACCCGCGGGTCTTTTTGCCCGCCGGCCTGATTCTCGCCGCCGCAGTGATGCTGGTGATGGGCTTCGTGCCGTGGGCAACCTCGAGCATCATGGTGATGTTCGTGCTGCTGTTTCTGTGTGGCTGGTTCCAGGGCATGGGCTGGCCACCGTGCGGACGCACCATGGTGCACTGGTGGTCGCAGAAAGAGCGCGGCGGCATTGTGTCGGTATGGAACTGCGCGCACAACGTGGGTGGCGGCATTCCTCCGCTGCTGTTCCTGCTCGGCATGGCGTGGTTTAACGACTGGAAAGCCGCGCTCTATATGCCGGCGTTTGGTGCCATCCTCGTCGCCATCATCGCTTTTGCGCTGATGCGCGATACGCCGCAGTCGTGCGGGCTGCCGCCGATTGAGGCATGGAAGAATGACTATCCGCCGGATTACAGCGAGAACCACGAACAGGAGCTGACGGCGAAGCAGATTTTCATGCAGTACGTGCTGCCGAATAAGCTGCTGTGGTACATCGCGCTGGCCAACGTATTCGTTTATCTGCTGCGTTACGGCATCCTCGACTGGTCACCGACCTATCTGAAAGAAGTGAAGCACTTCACGCTGGATAAATCCTCGTGGGCCTATTTCCTGTACGAATACGCCGGGATTCCGGGCACGCTGCTGTGCGGCTGGATGTCGGACAAGGTATTCCGCGGCAATCGCGGTGCCACCGGGGTGTTTTTCATGACGCTGGTGACCATCGCCACCATCATTTACTGGCTGAACCCGCCGGGCAATCCGGGCGTGGATATGATCTGCATGATCGTCATTGGCTTCCTGATCTACGGTCCGGTGATGCTGATTGGTCTGCACGCGCTGGAGCTGGCACCGAAAAAAGCGGCCGGCACTGCAGCAGGCTTTACCGGTCTGTTCGGCTATCTCGGTGGATCGGTAGCAGCCAGTGCGATTGTCGGTTACACCGTGGATTTCTTCGGCTGGGACGGCGGTTTCTTAGTGATGATTGTCGGATCGGTGCTGGCGGTGGTGTTACTGCTGCTGACCATGGTCAGCGAGCATCGCCACAAGCAGCAGCAGGCATAATCTGAGCGGGCCGGTGAATACCGGCCCGTTTTATTCAGGCGAGGAATAATTTACGCAGCGTCTGCGGCACCGCATCGTCGGCGTTGCTGCCAATCACTTCCAGCGTCGGCAGGGTATCTTTCAGTCGCTGATGGGCGTTACGCATGATGCAGCCTTTGCCCGCCATACTCAGCATCTCGACATCATTCATGCCGTCGCCAAACGCGATGCACTCTTTCAGCGAATAGCCAAGCTGTTTCGCCACCGCTTCCAGCGCGTGCCCTTTCGAGACGCCGCCAGCCATCACTTCCAGACAGGTGGGCAGCGAGAAACTGACGTTAACCCGGTCACCCCAGCGCGCTTCAATCGCCTGTTCCAGCGGAACCAGATGCTCCGGATCGTCGCAGGTGAAGAACACTTTGCTGATGCCGTCGGTCGCCAGCATGCCGGGCTGATACACCTGATAGGTGAACACCGATTCCTGGAAAAACTCCGCTTCCTGCGGATTATGGCGGCTGATGTGCCACTCATCGTCGCGGTAAACGTGCGTCAGGATTTTCTCATCGTGATACTTCAGGCCATACAGCTCGCTGGCGATATCGCTGTCCAGATTGTGGCTGAACACCAGTTCGCCGTCGGCATTATGCACGCGCGCGCCGTTTGAGGTGATCATATACGCCGGAATGCCGAGCTTATCGCGCATCTGACCGACGTCGATGTAGTGGCGTCCGGTGGCAAAGATAAAATGCACATCGCGCGCCACCAGTTCCTGCAGCGTGGTGCGGGCAAACGGCGTCAGACGATGTTGCGGAGAAAGCAGCGTGCCATCCAGGTCGGATGCAACGATGTGGTACATGTAGGCCTCTGGTATTGATGTCTAAGAATACATTAGTCACGGTGGCGCTGATAAAAGTCGACCACCGCATTGAGCGCTTCGGCGCGCATGGCGTCTGTTTCAAACAGGATCTCGTGACGCGCGCCCTGAATGATGTAAGGCGTGGAGCCTTCCACCGCATGTCCCGCTGCCGCCATGGCTTCACAGAACAGATCCTGCGCGCGGTTATCCACCACGTCGTCTTCACTGGCCTGCAGCAGCAGAATCGGTGTCGTAATCTGCGCCACCTGATTAAGGATATGGCGTCCGGCCTGAATCCCTTCCCGCACCCAGTGATAGGTGGGGCCGCCGACGCGAATCGCCGGCTCGTCGGCATAAAAACGCAGATTGCGACGATAACGTTCGCGACTGTGCGTCAGCCGGTTAATGCCAAACGGGCTGGCGCGCCAGCGTCCGGTGCCCAGCGCGTAGCCGTCGCGCAGCGCGGGCAGCTTTTCCGCCCAGTCGAGAATGCGGTGCGCCAGAAACGGCGGCAGCGGCAGCACGATACCAAACATCGGCGCGCAAAACACCGCCGCGTGGAAGGCCTGCGGCTGACGCGCCAGAAACAGCGCCACAATTGCGCCGCCCATCGAGTGCGCCAGCACGTAGCGCTGCTGATAGTGATGGCTGACGATCTCTTTCAGATACAGCGTTTCCAGATCGTCGACATAATCGCTGAACTCCACCACGTGACCGCGATGCGAATCGGCCAGCAGCCGGTCTGAACGCCCCTGACCGCGATGGTCGATAATCACCACATCGTAGCCGCAGTGGAACAGGTCATAGGCCAGCTCGGGGTATTTGATGTAGCTTTCGATGCGTCCGGGCACAATCAGGATGACACGGCGGTGTTGCGGTGAGGTGAAGCGCACATAGCGAATGGTCAGATTGCCCACGCCGCTGAATTCACACTCTTCACGCTGACGCCAGAAGTCGAGCAGCGGACCGGTAGCAAAGGCTGAAAAAGCGTGCTCACGTCCGAGCCAACTCTGTTTATGCTGCTGCATCCGTCCCCCTGAAAAAACGTCAAACGCGGCTCTGCACTTAATAGCGCAGCGCGATTTTCTGGCGTATTGTGTCACACTTCACTCTCTTCAGGGAATGTCACCCATGACCATTGAATGGTGGTTAACCTACCTGTTAACCACGACCATCCTCAGCCTCTCGCCTGGTTCCGGCGCGATCAACACCATGAGCACCGGCATCAGCCACGGCTATCGCGGTGCGGCAGCCTCAATTACTGGATTACAGCTGGGTCTCGCCGTGCATATTGTGCTGGTGGGCGCCGGTCTGGGCGCGCTTTTTTCGCAGTCGGTGCTGGCGTTTGAGGTACTGAAATGGGCGGGCGCGGCCTATCTGGTGTGGCTTGGCATTCAGCAGTGGCGCTCAGCGGGCGGAATCGATCTCAATGCGGTGGCCAAAGCGATGCCGCGTCGTCGTCTGTTTCAGCGCGCGCTGCTGGTGAATCTCACCAATCCGAAGAGCATTGTGTTTCTCGCCGCGCTGTTTCCGCAGTTTATCGTGCCGCACCAGCCGCAGCTGATGCAGTATCTGGTGCTCGGCGTGACCACCATCGTGGTCGACATCATTGTGATGATTGGTTACGCCACGCTGGCGACGCGCATTGCTGGCTGGATCAAAGGTCCGAAGCAGATGAAACTGCTGAACCGGGTGTTTGGTGGCTTGTTTATGGCGGTCGGCGCACTGCTGGCCAGCGCACGTAAAATGGCGTAACGATTGGCACTGATCGTAGCGGCACGCTTTATCGCGCCCAGTTGAAACGCGCAATAAATTGCGCCGCTACGTTTCGGAATCTTATCGGGAGATGATGAGGTGAATACCAAACCCGGCAAACAGCACGCCCGCCATACCGTCCACCCACTTCGCCATCCGCTGATACTTATCGCGCATCCACGGCAGGGCAAAAATCGCCGCCACCAGGGTAAACCAGGCAAAGGTTTCACCGACGATCAGCAGGAACAGGCCCCAGCGCTCAATCGCGCCCACATCGTTGCCCACGAACAATGAAAACACACTGCCGAAGTAGATGATGGCTTTCGGGTTAGACAGGTTGGTGAGAAACCCTTTGAGGAAGCTCATACCACGCTTTGGCAGCTCAACCACCGGCGCTTCCGTATGAGGTTGCTTGTGACGCTGACGCGCCGAGCGCAGCAGCTGCCAGCCCATCCACAGCAGATACAGACCGCCACCGACCATAATGATTTCATGCAGCCACGCCATTTTTTCCAGAATCAGATGCAGGCCCATCAGCGCGACGCCGGCCCAAATCACAATCCCCAGCGTAATGCCGAGCACGCCCATCATCGCCTCTTTGCGCGAGCGGCTGGCGGCGGTCTGTGAGACAAAAAAGAAGTCCGGTCCCGGACTCATCAGCGCAACCAGATGCACCAGCGCGACGGTGGCAAATAACATCAGCATGGTTTATTTCCCTTATTCTTCATCAAGATGTTCTTTGATCATCAGCAGGAACGGCTTACCGAAGCGCTCCAGTTTGCGATGACCGACCCCGTTCACGCTCAGCATCTCTGAAGCGCTGACCGGCATTTGTTCTGCCATTTCAATCAGCGTGGCGTCGTTAAACACCACGTAAGGCGGAATATTCTCTTCGTCGGCGATGGCTTTACGCAGCTTACGCAGCTTGGCGAACAGCTTGCGATCGTAATTGCCGCCGTAGACTTTTGGCGCGCTGCTGCGGCTTTTCACCGTCACGGTGCGCGGTACCGCCAGCATCAGCGGCACTTCAGCACGCAGCACCGGGCGCGCGGCCTCGGTGAGCTGCAGCGCCGAGTGCATGGCGATGTTTTGCGTCACCATGCCCAGATGGATCAGCTGGCGCAGCACGCTGACCCAGTGCTCCTGACTCTGCTCGCGCCCGAGGCCGTACACCGGCAGTTTGTCGTGGCCGTTATCGCGGATGCGCTGGTTGGTTGAGCCGCGCAAAACTTCAACAATATAGCTCATCCCAAAACGCTGCCCGGTACGATAAATGCCCGACAGCGCTTTTTGCGCTTCGACCAGGCCGTCATAGCGACGCGGCGGATCGAGGCAGATATCGCAGTTGCCGCACGGCTGCTGGCGACCTTCACCAAAATAGTTAAGCAGCACCAGACGACGGCAGGTTTGCGCCTCGGCAAACGCGCCCATGGCGTTGAGTTTGTGGCGTTCAATATCCTGCAGCGGCCCTGGCGCTTTCTCTTCCAGACACTTACGCAGCCACGCCATGTCGGCCGGGTCGTACAGCATCATCGCTTCCGCCGGCAGACCATCACGCCCGGCGCGGCCGGTCTCCTGATAGTAGGATTCGATATTGCGCGGAATGTCGAAGTGCACCACAAAACGCACGTTGGGCTTGTTGATGCCCATGCCGAACGCCACGGTCGCGACCACGATTTGCAAATCGTCACGCTGAAAGGCTTCCTGCACGCGTGCGCGCTGCTCGCTGTCAATGCCGGCATGATAAGCGCCAACGCTGATGCCGCGACTCTGCAGACGCGCAGCGGTGTCTTCCACTTTGGCGCGGCTGTTACAGTAGATGATGCCGCTTTTGCCGCGCTGATCCTGCACATAGCGCAGCAGTTGCTCGGTAGGCTTGAACTTCTCCACCAGCGTGTAGCGAATGTTGGGACGGTCAAAACTGCTGATCTGAATCAGCGGATCGTGCATCTGCAGCAGATGCACGATGTCGTTACGCGTGGCTTCATCGGCGGTGGCGGTCAGCGCCATCACCGGCAGCTGCGGAATGCGCTGGCGCAGCTGACCGAGCGCGCCATATTCCGGACGGAAATCGTGGCCCCACTGCGAAATGCAGTGTGCTTCATCAACGGCCAGCATCACCGGATTCCAGTGCTGCAGGGTGTCGAGGAAGTTATCCATCATCAGACGTTCCGGCGCGATGTACAGCAGCCGCAGTTTGCCGCTGCGGCAGTCCGC
Source organism: Pantoea sp. Morm (assembly GCF_016643525.1). Classification (NCBI taxonomy): domain Bacteria; kingdom Pseudomonadati; phylum Pseudomonadota; class Gammaproteobacteria; order Enterobacterales; family Erwiniaceae; genus Pantoea; species Pantoea sp. Morm. The sequence goes on from NZ_VOQX01000004.1 coordinate 34,617, forward strand.
AAACACCTGCTGCTGCTGCTCACGCGTCTGCGTCGAGTTAAGGCACGCCGCCGCCACGCCGTTCGCCAGCAGCTGATCGACCTGATCTTTCATCAGTGAAATCAGCGGCGAAACCACCAGCGTCAGCCCTTCGCGCACCAGCGCCGGGATTTGATAGCACAGCGATTTGCCGCCGCCGGTCGGCATCACCACCAGGCAGTCGCGCCCTGACAGCGCGGTTTCGATGATGGTTTGCTGACCCGGACGGAACTGCTGATAGCCGAAGGTATCCTGTAATACCTGCTGCGCCAGCATTTCCTGATTAAGCACTGCCGATGTTGCCACGGTAATCCTGTTTTGACTGGTTAGAACAGATCGTTAAGCGTTACGCCGACGCCAAGACGCGTCTGGCGATGGTTATAGTCAATAAGGGATTCACCATAACCGCTGAACAGCTGCGTGTAAAAGCGCACGTGTTCAGAAATCGGATAGCTCCACGCGAAGGTGGCACCGCCGTAGCCGCTATTCCAGTTGTAGTTGCCTTCCACGCTGAAAATGCTGTCGCCGAGCATATAGCCCAGCTTCGCGCGGTAGTAGCCCATGTATTTGGTGATGTCCGGGTTATCGTCGTTGCTGGCACTTTCCGGCAGACGATACCAGGGTTTGATTTCCGCCAGGAAGTTGCCATTCTCCGCCATCAGACGGGCGTAAGCGCGGTTCCAGCTGCGTGACGTGGGATCGCTGCGGCCATTTGACTGATGATTCAGACCCAGCTCGACGTCGCGTAATGTCCAGCCGCCCAGCGAATAGTCGGTGGCCCAGCCGAGAAAAATCTGCGGCTCATAGTTGGTTTCACGAAACGGTGATGAAGCCCCCCGGTTCGACAACTGCCACCAGGAGCGCTGAGTATACGACGCGGCCAGCACCGAGTTGTCACCCAAAATGCCGCGCCACAGCGGAAACGCCAGGCTGAGCTGGAATTTTACTTCATCCTTTTTCGCTTTGTCTGCCCAGTTGTAAGAGGAAATCGCCTCTTTATTCATGTCGCTGGTGTAGGTGTAAAGCAGATAGTTATTTTCATAGGGATAAAGCACGAATGGGTTATCGTGTTTTTCCAGCAGGTTAGCGATAATACTGCCCTTCACCGCTGGTGCGTCATGAACCTCTTTCACGGTGGCTTCATCGGCCTGCGCCAGCGCAGGAACCATAAATGCCGCGGCCAGCAAGGCGTACTGCTTACGCATAGAATTCTCCAGAGCGCTGCAAAAGTTATCGTCGGGCGACGGTTCAAAAAGCACGCCATTCTACACGCAAACCCGGTGGTTGATTAGCGCGGATTTCTGAAACTGGAAAGCGGCGCGAACGCGGCATAATATACACAATTCTTTAACATCTTAAGGCAGGAAAAATGTCATCCCCGATGCTGACACAGCAGGAAGCGCGCCGGCTGATTGGCGAAATTTTTGTCTATCACATGCCGTTTAATCAGGCACTGGGCCTTGAGCTGGATCGCCTTGAAACCGATTACGCCGAACTCGGCTTTGCCAATAAAACCATGCTGGTGGGTAACGCCGCGCAGCAGATTCTGCACGGTGGCGTGATTGCCTCAGTGCTGGATGTTGCCGCCGGGCTGGTGTGCGTCAGCCATGCGCTGTCGCGCCAGCAGAGCATCAGCGAAGAGGAGCTGCGTCAGCGCCTGTCACGCATGGGCACCATTGATATGCGCGTCGACTACCTGCGCCCGGGACGCGGCGAGCGCTTTGTCGCCACCAGCAGCCTGCTGCGCGCCGGGAATAAAGTCGCGGTTGCGCGCGTCGAATTGCACAATCAGCAGGGCGATTACATCGCCACTGCGACTGCGACCTATCTTATTGGTTAACTTCGTGCGGCCTGCCACACTCGCCGCTTTTCTGGAATAGATGATGGATACGCAACAAACGCGTCAGGGCATTTTTTATGCGCTGGGCGCTTACTTTATCTGGGGCATCGCACCGGCCTATTTCAAGCTGGTCAAAGAAGTGCCACCGACGGAAATTATGACCCACCGTGTGATTTGGTCGGCCCTGTTTATGCTGGGACTGATTACCCTGAGCCGCAGCTGGCGTCAGGTACGCAGCGTGCTGGCCCAGCCGAAAAAAGTGCTGCTGCTGGCGCTGACCGCACTGACTATCGGCGGCAACTGGCTGCTGTTTATCTGGGCGGTGAATAATCAGCATATGCTGGAGGCCAGCCTCGGCTACTTTATCAACCCACTGATTAACGTGGTGTTTGGCATGCTGTTTCTGCGTGAGCGCTTCCGCCGTCTGCAGTGGCTGGCGGTGCTGCTGGCGGCCACCGGCGTGCTGGTGCAGCTGTGGCAGTTCGGTTCGCTGCCGGTCATCGGCCTCGGCCTGGCGCTGAGCTTCGCGCTGTACGGGCTGGTGCGCAAGAAGATTCAGGTTGATGCACAGAGCGGTATGCTGATTGAAACCGCGTGGCTGTTCCCGCTGGCGGCCATCTATCTGTTTGGCTTTGCCGACAGCGCCACCAGCCACCTCAGCGCCAATCCGCTCAGCCTGAATCTCAAGCTGATCGCCGCCGGCATCATTACCACCATTCCGCTGATGCTGTTCGCCGCCGCCTGCGCGCGCCTGCGCCTGTCGACGGTCGGTTTCTTTCAATATCTGGGGCCGACGCTGATGTTCCTGCTGGCGGTGCTGTTTTACGGTGAGAGCCTGACGCCGGATAAAATGGTGACCTTCGGCTTCATCTGGCTGGCGCTGGCGATCTTCATTCTGGACGCGCTGCTGTTTTCAGCCCGCACGCGCGTGCGCATAGCGTGAGATAAAACGGGCCATCGCCGGGCCGGTAAGCAGAATGGTAAACAGACGCAGCGTCTGCAGCGCCATAACAAACGCAATATCGACCCGGCTGCCAGCAGCAATAATCGCCACCGTATCCAGCCCGCCCGGGCTGGTTGCCAGATAAGCGGTCATCAGATCGACGTGCAGCACGCGCGTCAGCATCCACGCCAGCCCCCCGCACAACAGCATCAGACCGATAATCGAGGCGATCATTTGCGGCAGCGTGCGCAGCGCCAGCAAAAAGATCGGCCGGGTAAAGCGCAGGCCAACGCTCCAGCCGATCAGCGCATAGGCCAGTGCCAGCAGCCACTCCGGCACCTGCAGCGTCGCGACACCTGTTCCGTGCAGCGTGGCACCCATCAGCGCTGGCAGCAGCAGCGCGCCGGATGGGATACGCAGTTTCTGCCCCAGCCACGCACCCGCCACCATCACCAGCAGCGTTAGCACGAAGCCACTGTGCAGCGGCGGCAGCCAGACAATGTGGGCGGCGGCACCGCTGCTGCCGAGGCCGATGCGGGCCACCACGGCGGCCGCGGTAGCAACAAACAGCACGCGCAGATATTGCATAAACGCCACCAGCCGCACATCGGCGCCGAAATCGCCCGCCATCGCCACCATTGCGGACGCGCCGCCCGGCGACGATCCCCACGCGCCGGTCGGTCCCGGCAGCGAGCTAAAGCGCACCAGCAGAAAACCGGACAGCCCGCTGGCCGCCAGCGTCAGCAGCAGCACCGCCAGCACCACCGGCCAGTCATCGAGCAGCGGTGAGAGGATCGCAGGCGACAGGCTCTGGCCGATCATGCAGCCCAGCACCGCCTGTGCCAGCACGAACAGCCGTTTGTCGATGCGCACGGTTGCGCCGCTCAGACCCATAATGGTACCGACAATCATCGGACCGAGCAGCAGTGCAGCCGGCAGGTGCAACAGCTGCAACAGGCAGCCCAGCACCAGCGAAGCCGTCAGCAGCAGCGCCCACTGCTGCCGCAAAGAGAAACGCGCCATAAGGTGGAAATCAGAAAGTGAGTTGAGGCAACAGGTTAGCAGATTAGCGCTGGCGCGTCAGGGGTAAGGCGCCAGCAAAAGACCGCACGCTGTTGTAGCGGCGCAATTTATTGCGCTCAGGTTTGCGTATTAATAACGCGAATGCCACGACGCAATATGCTGAGCATCCGTTAGACAAAGCGCGATGAATCGCGCCGCTACGGTTCTGTGCGATGATGCAATGCTGTGCGATTACAGCCAGTTCTTCCGTTTGAAATAGAGATACGGCGCCAGCCCGGCGAGAATCATCAGGCCAATCGCACCGGGATAACCAAAGCTCCACTTCAGCTCCGGCATAAACTCAAAGTTCATGCCGTAGCTGGAGGCCACCAGCGTCGGCGGCAGGAACACTACGGACACCACCGAGAAGATTTTGATGATGCGGTTCTGCTCGATGTTAATAAAGCCCATCGCCGCCTGCATCAGGAAGTTAACCTTCTGGAACAGCGATTCGTTGTGCGGCAGCAGCGATTCGATGTCGCGCAGGATCTCGCGCGCCTGCTCCAGCTGATTGCCCGGCAGCCGCGCTTTACGCACCAGGAAGTTCAGCGCACGCTGGGTATCCATCAGGCAAAGACGCACTTTCCAGCCGATATCCTCCAGCTCCGCCAGGCGCGACAGCGCGTCGTCGTACTCTTCGCCCTGTTGCCCTTCCATAATCACGCGGCTGAGTTTTTCCAGCGCGCTATAGATGTTCTCGATCTCATCCGCCAGCTGCTCGATTTTGGTTTCGAACAGATCGAGCAGCAGTTCGTAGGCGTTGCCGTCAGTCAGCTGCTGATTGCGCGCGCGCATGCGGTACAGGCGGAACGCCGGCAGCTCACGCTCGCGCAGTGTGTACAGGCGATCTTCGCGGATGGTAAACGCCACGGTGGAGTTGCCAGCGTGGTCTTCAGCATCTTCAAAAAAGAAAAAGGAGTGGATGTGCAGGCCGTCTTCGTCTTCGAAGAAACGCGCCGAGGCCTCAATGTCCTCCAGCTCGGGGCGCGTTGCCAGGCTCTGCCCCAGTTCTGACTGCACGCGCTCACGCTCGCTGTCGTCCGGCTCGATCAGATCGACCCACACCGAGGTGTTGAGTTTGTCGTTGTTGTCTTCCAGCTCAATGCGCGTCAGGCGATCGCGCTCCAGTTTAAATGCGCTCAGCATAGCAATACTCCCCATTGCAGACGACATGGGACAAGGCGGTGAACCGCAGTGCTGCTGGCACCACGGGCACGGCAAAGCCTGAACGCGGAAACTTTCGCTTCAAGGGTAAATCAGTGCTGACTCGTGCGACGGGATCAAAAAGGGAGGTCGCTGATAACCGCTAAGGCTACCCGCGTTAAAGAGGTAGCCTTAGAAATTGTCCCTGTTAACCAGGGTATAGAGCCAGCATCGACTGGGCGCGTCCAAGGCATTGTCCTCTCATGATAATAGTGCGCGCATGTTACGCTGAGACGAAAAAGTCGTCAAGGTAGCGCAACCGCGCTACACGGTTTCCAGCCGGGCGTAAGCCGCCACCAGCCACTTGATGCCCTGCCCCTGGAAGGCCACCTGCAGACGACTGTGCTCGCCGCTGCCTTCCAGATTGATAATGGTGCCTTCGCCGAACTTAGCGTGGCGCACGCGCTGCCCGAGCGCGAAGCCGCTGTCGCTCTTCGCCACCGGTGTGCCCATGCGCTGATGGCTCACCGGCCGGCTCACGCTGGCGCGCAGCCGCACCTCTTCCACGCACGCTTCCGGCAGTTCACCAATGAAACGCGACGGCCGGTGATACACTTCCTTACCATAAAGGCGGCGGGTTTCAGCGTAGGTGAGCGTCAGCTTCTCCATCGCGCGCGTCACGCCGACATAGGCCAGGCGACGCTCCTCCTCCAGCCGGCCGCCTTCGTCCAGCGACATCTGGCTCGGGAACATGCCCTCTTCCATGCCGACGATAAACACCTGGCTGAACTCCAGCCCTTTCGCCGAGTGCAGCGTCATCAGCTGCACCGCATCCTGCCACTTGTCCGCCTGGCCTTCGCCAGCTTCCAGCGCCGCGTGCGACAGAAACGCCTGCAGCGGCATCAGATCTTCGTCTTCGTCCTGATAGCTGAACTGGCGCGTGGCAGTGACCAGTTCCTCTAAGTTTTCGATACGCGCCTGGCCTTTTTCGCCCTTTTCCTGCTCGTACATCAGCCACAGGCCGGAGTCTTTAATCACCCGATCGGTCTGTACGTGCAGCGGCAGCTCAGCGGTTTCCGTCGCCAGCGCATCCACCAGCTCGCAGAAGCGCTGCAGCGCCGAGGCGGCACGGCCAGCCAGCGCTTTGGATTGCAGCAGTGCGCGCGTGGCCTGCCACAACGTCAGCTGCTGCTCACGCGCGGTCTGGCGCACCACATCGAGCGTGCGATCGCCAACGCCGCGCACCGGCGTGTTGACCACGCGCTCGAATGCCGCATCGTCGTTGCGGTTGGCCAGCAGCCGCAGATAGGCCAGCGCATCTTTGATCTCCTGGCGCTCGAAGAAGCGCATGCCGCCGTAAATGCGGTACGGCATGCTGCCCTGCAGCAGCGCCTCTTCCAGCACGCGCGACTGGGCGTTGCTGCGGTAGAGAATGGCGCAATCCTGCAGCGCGTTGCCGTTTTCATGCCAGGTTTTGATGCGATTGACGACAAAGCGCGCTTCATCCAGCTCGTTGAACGCGCAATACAGTGAAATCTTTTCGCCGTCGCTGCCGTCGGTCCACAGCTCTTTCCCCAGACGGCCATTGTTGTTGGCAATCAGGGCGTTAGCTGCTTTCAGTATGTTATTGGTGGAGCGATAGTTCTGCTCAAGACGGATGGTTTCCGCGCCTGGGAAATCCTGCAGGAAACGCTGGATGTTCTCCACCTGCGCGCCGCGCCAGCCGTAAATGGACTGATCGTCATCGCCAACGATGATGACCCGGCCGCTGTCGCCAGCCAGCATGCGAATCCACGCGTACTGAATGTTGTTGGTGTCCTGGAATTCGTCCACCAGAATATTGCTGAAGCGCTCGCGGTAGTGATTGAGAATCTGCGGCGTGTTGAGCCACAGCTCATGCGCCCGCAGCAGCAGTTCGGCGAAGTCGACCAGCCCGGCGCGATCGCAGGCTTCCTGGTACGCCTGATAGATACGCAGCCACGTCTGCTCCACCGGATTGCCGTAGCTTTCAATGTGCTTAGGCCGCAGCCCTTCGTCCTTTTTGCCGTTGATGTACCACATGCCCTGACGCGCCGGCCACTGTTTCTCGTCGAGGTTCATGGCTTTGATCAGGCGCTTGAGCAGACGCAGCTGATCTTCGCTGTCGAGGATCTGGAAATCCTGCGGCAGCCCGGCATCCAGGTGGTGCGCGCGCAGTAAACGGTGCGCCAGGCCGTGGAAAGTACCAATCCACATGCCGCCCTGGCTGGTACCGATCAGCTGGTCGATACGGTGGCGCATCTCCGCCGCCGCCTTGTTGGTGAAGGTCACCGCCATGATTGAGTAAGGCGAGCAGCTCTCTACCGACAACAGCCAGGCGATGCGATGCACCAGCACGCGGGTTTTACCGCTGCCTGCTCCGGCCAGCACCAGCAGATTGCTGCGCGGCGCGGCGACCGCTTCGCGCTGTTTGTCATTCAAGCCGTTAAGCAGATCGGAAACGTCCATAAGCACCGTTTTAAGCAAGTAGGATGCGTATCCTGCACCGTTCGCGTTGCCGCCTGGCGGCAAGGGCAGATATCTGCGAGGGCGTAATCAGCTAAGCGATCAGGCTGGTGACACACAGCCTGCACGGCCGCGCGTTGCAGAATACAGAATACGACTGGATAAATTTACAGCCATTATAGCAGCGAGGTCAGCGATGCCAACTGATGAATTTCCACGTGTGGCAACAGGCGCGCGTCATCAATCTTCATCAGATTGCCGTCACGCAGGTTGATCCAGCACGCCTGCAGACCGGCGCGCAGCGCACCGGCGACGTCGGTGGTCAGGTCATCGCCGACGTGCAGAATATGCTGCGGCGCAATGCCCAACCGTTCGGCGGCCAGATGGTACATATCCTGCCACGGCTTGGCGCGCCCGTGCGGACCGGCGCGCAGCGCGAACTGGAAGTAGTGATCAATGCCGAGCTTTTGCGGGTCGGCGTTGCCATTGGTGATCGCCACCAGCGGCACGCGCTCGCCGAGCCAGGCCAGCGTCTGATGCGTCTCTTCTGGCATCTCCACCGCACTGCGCCACTGATGAAACACGCTCATCACGTCGCGGGCACCTGCGCTGGCTTGCGCGGCCGGCAGTCCGGCGTTGAGCAGCGCCAGCTCTACCGAGCGGCGACGCCACTCAGAGACATCGTGATAAATTTCCGGCTCACGCAGCAGCAGTTCATCGCGCAACGCCTGATAATCTTCCGGCGTAAACTCGCGCAGCGCCGGGTGATACGCCTGCAGCGCAGCGTGCGATTCCGCCGTGGTTTTGCGGATCACCGGATAGTTGTCATACAGCGTATCGTCGAGATCGAAGGTGATGGCTTTGATCGGGCCCAGCGGGCGATAAAACTTCATTCAGACTTTCCTCGTTTGGCACGCGGGTGTGCCGCATCGTATACCGACGCCAGATGCTGGAAATCCAGGTGGGTATAGATTTGCGTGGTCGAGAGGTTGGCGTGGCCGAGCAACTCCTGCACCGCGCGCAGATCGCCGCTCGATTCCAGCAGATGGGTAGCAAACGAGTGGCGCAGCTTATGCGGGTGGATATGGCTGGCGACGCCCTGCTTAATGCCCCATTCGGCGAAGCGTTTCTGCACATTGCGCGCCGAAATACGGCTGCCGCGCGTCGACACAAAAACCGCATCATCCTGCGGCCCGAAGCTGTTGCGTAGCGGCAGCCAGTGCTGCAGCCAGGTGACGGCGGTGCCGCCAATCGGCACGCGGCGCTCTTTGCTGCCTTTACCGCGCACCCAGACTTCACCGCTCTCCAGGTCCAGATGACGACAGTCGATGCCCACCAGCTCAGCGAGACGTAAACCGCCGCCGTACATGGTTTCCAGCATGGCGCGGTCGCGCACCGCCAGCGGATCGTCGAGCTCGATCTCCAGCAGCTGGCTGACTTCGTCGACATCCATATTTTTTGGCAGATGCCGTGCGTTGCGCGGCGTGGCGATGCCTTTCGCCGGATTGGCGCTCAGCATGCCCTGGCTGACCTGCCAGTCGAGAAAGCTGCGCAGCGCCGACATGCGCAGCGCCAGACTGCTGGCACCGAGACCGCCGCGCCGGCTGCGCGCCGCCAGACTGCGCACCTGTGCCGGTTCCAGCTGCGACCACGCGGTAATGTGCATGTCATCCGCCATGGCAATAAGCGCCTGCAGCTGGCGCTGGTAATTCTTTTGCGTCAGCGGGCTGAGCTGGCGTTCGACTTTCAGATAGCGCAGAAAGCCCTCAACGGCCGGCAACAGCGGGCTGGCGCTACTCATGCGCGCTCAACCCAGCGAGACAGCAGGTCGGGCAGCATTTGTGCCAGGTGCTGCAGCAGCAGCGTGCCCATGCCCGCCTGATAGTGTTGGTTGTCGCGGCTGCTGAAGATCAGTACGCCGAGATCGCCCTGCTCGCCCATCAGCGACATCGCCACCGATCCGACGGCTTTTGCCTGCGGCAGCAGCAGCAGCAGCTCCGGTCCGTTCAGGCTGCCAAGGTAGTGATGCTGCTGACCAAAGCGCTGGATGCGCAGCGGCTCAAACGCCTGGCGTGACAGACCAAGCTGGGTGAAATCGGAGGGTGCGCCGATGCGCCAGCGGTCGCTGAACAGCCGCACATTGGCGCCCGCCAGGCCAAGCTCGCGCGCCCAGCGGTGCAGGCGCGTCAGCATCTCCTGCAGGCTATCGGCCGCCGCGAGATGGCTCTGCAACGCCAGCAGACGATCGAACAGCTGATGATTGGCGGTTGCCTGCTCCATCAGCAGCGTGATCTCCTCTTCCAGCTGCTGGATGTGGTTGCGCTGACGCGCCATATGCCACTCCACCAGCGATACGCTGCCGCGCACCGGATGCGGCACCATCATTTGCTCAACCTGGCGCGCATTGCGAATAAAGAAATCGGGGTTGTGACGCAGCCAGGCGCTCACCGCCTGATCGTCCAGCAAAACCGCGCTGTCGGTCTGCTCTTCGATATTTTTCATAGATGAATAAACCCATCATAGACGTGTGTGGCTGGCCCGGTCATAAACAGCGGCTGACCGGCCCCTTTCCAGGCGATATGCAGCGTGCCGCCGGGCAGATCGACGCGCACTTTCTCCGCCAGAATGCCCTGCTGAATGCCGCAGGCCACTGCGGCGCAGGCGCCGCTGCCGCACGCCTGGGTTTCGCCCGCGCCGCGTTCATACACGCGCAGACGGATGTGTTCCGGATTGACCACTTCCATAAAGCCGACGTTCACGCGCTCGGGAAAGCGCTCATGGCTCTCCAGTGCCGGACCGAGCGTCTCCACCGCGGCGGTTTTCACGCTTTCAACCTGAATCACGCAGTGTGGATTGCCCATTGATACCGCGCCAAACATCACGGTCTGCTCGGCCACGCGCTGCAGATAGAGGTTTTCCGCCTTGTTAGCGCGTAGCGGCACCTGCTGCGGGTCAAAGTTGGGCTCGCCCATGTTAACGCGTACCAGCTCATCGCTGGTGACGCTCAGTACCATGCGGCCGGTCTGAGTGCTGACGCGAATGTCGCTTTTATTGGTCAGCCCTTTGAGACGAACAAAGCGGGCAAAACAGCGCGCGCCGTTGCCGCACTGTGCCACTTCGCTGCCGTCAGCGTTGAAGATGCGGTAGTGGAAATCGAGATCCGGATCGTAAGGTGGCTCGACGATCAGCAACTGATCGAAGCCGATCCCCAGATGCCGATCCGCCAGGCGGCGAATCAGTTCCGGCGAAAAAAAGACGTTTTGCGTCACGGCATCGACGACCATAAAGTCGTTACCGAGACCGTGCATTTTCGAGAACTGCATTTTCTGCTCCGCCGGATGACTCATCGGGTTTAATTCGCCTGCACGCCAGCCGATTTGCTGGTGACCAGGCCGCTGGTATCCGCATCCTGTGCCGCTTTCTGCTGCTGCTCAGTCACCGGCTGATTTTTCTGTTGCGGCCGATCGTTGGGCGGGAAATACAGCGGTCCTTTCAGGCCACAGCCTACCAGGCTGACCAGTGCCAGCGCCATACCCAGCTGGCTCATCACTCGTATCATTCTGTCTGCTCTTTTTATCCAAATCCCAGCTGCTTATCATCGCAGTTGACGTTGTAAAAGCAACAGGAAATATCCGGCAGAAGGTTCAGAAACGGGGGCAGGCCACTGCGTGCAGCGCAGCGGCTTTAGTGCATCTGGTAGCGCGGCTGGAAGTCGCCGTTGTCGTTGTCCGGCTGGGTGGCGCACAGCTGCGTCAGCGTCTGGCTGCGGAACGGAATCACCTGGAAGCGATCGCCGGCGTGCACAATCTGATAGAACTGCGGCAGGTTGAAATTGATAAAGCTCGAGCCGTAGGTAAAGCGATCGTGCGACGACGAATAGAAGCGGCTGACGTCACGCACCAGCTCCTCTTTGCTGCCTTCGCAATGGTGATACACCTCAACCCGGTTGCTTTCATCAAGGATATAGATGTTGAAGCCGCGATCGTCACTGGTGTCTTCAAAGAAGAACTGAATGATGCCTTCGCTGGCGTAGCCGTTAACCACCGGTGGTAGCGGCGTCTGGTTCGATTCAACTTTGATCGACAAACCGTGCAGCTTGTTGTTGGAAATCGCGCCGTAAAATTCGACTGCGTTTTCCAGCTTCTGCACCGAGACGCTCATGCGCTCGAAAAACAGCCCCCAGGTCTGACCGGCCATGCGCAGCGCTTTAAAGCGGCCCGGCTCCTGACGCGTGCTCGACAGGCGCAGCTCAATGCATTCCGACACCAGCTGCTGCACACGGGTACGAATCAGGCCGCGCAGATGCTGGCTGTAGCAGAATACTTCCACCGTGTCCGGCGGTGCGGCGTCCTGATGCATTTTGCCCAGGATGGTTTTCAGCGCTTCAATCATCGCCTGCTCGCCGCTGAAGTGCAGCGTACGCACTTCGTTCCACGAGTTGCGGTACAGCAGATCGATGCTGCCGATCAGGCACTGCTGCTGCTGACCAAAGCTGAATACATCCAGCTTACGGAAGTCGAAGTGCACCACCTGATTGCGGAACGCCGAGGTCGGATCGTGTTCGAGGTTAACGATGATCGCCAGATGCCGGATTTCGCACGGGCTGTAGAGCGCTTTCGGCGTCGGCGCCGGCAGACGCAGCGGGAAGTGGCTGGAGACATCGTTGACCAGCTCCTGCAGGCGCGGCAGATCGCAGAACTCGTTGCCCTTAATGTGCAGACGGGTTTTGCGCGTCAGCAGTCCGTTGAACCACGCCCATGCCACTAACTTGTTGAGATAGCGGTTATATTCCAGCGGCTGATGGCTGATGATTGAGCTCATGTCCGGCGACTGGTTATACAGATACCAGCCGGCACGGTTGGCGCGCCCGGCCGGCACATGAATAAAGGTCAGGTTCTCTTCCGACAGATCGGGCGAGATTTGCGGGTTCACCAGCGTGACTTTGCCCGGCAGCGCTTCAAACGCGGCGTACAATTTACGCGTCAGCACGCCGATGTCCTGCGGGCTGGCGCTGACGCTTAAATTGTTGCGACGGGCAAAACGGATCAGGTTGCGATAGCTCTGCATCATCGCATCCAGCAGCTCGTTGTGCGCCTCGCGCACCCGTTCGATTTTCCACTGCGCGCGATTATCCAGCACCGCCAGCTTCTCATCGTCCCAGCCCCACTCTTTCACCAGCTGCGACAAAATTTCACGCCGCCAGCCCGCGCGCGGATGCTGCTCCTCGCTGGAGAGTTTTTCGCACACTTTGAGGTAAAAACAGCGGCGCACCAAATCAAGGCGCGCGGTGTCATCGACGCTGGTCAGATAGCGCGTCACGCGCTCCAGCATCATGCAGTAGGGATCGAGACCGAAGCAGACAATTTCACCGTCGTGCAGTCGCTGTTTGATATCCATCGCCAGCAGCTGCGTGTTTGGGTATTCCCAGCTGTAAGCTTCCAGCAGCAGGGTTTTCAGCACCGCTTTGTACGGCGAATCGATACTTTTATACAGCTGCCACAGGCTGGCACCGAAATACTCTTCCGCCGACAGCGTGCCGAGACCGCCGAGATCCAGCCACTCATTCGGCGTCAGCACGCCCTGTGAATAGAGCGACATCACGTAATCGTCGTAGTGATGTTCTTCTTCGCCAGGCACCATGTTCCACAGAATGCGTTTGCCCGCCATGCGCACGGCGGTACGGTAGAACTCATCCAGCAGTAAAATATGTTGGGTAGAACCGCAGTCTTCACCGCCGAGGCTGCCGCTCTCATTATGGCGGAAGCGGTTTTCGTCGATCAGGAAGAAGCTGACTTCCACACCCAGCGACACACACCATTTTTGCAGGAGCGTACACTTGCGCTGCAGATTGAGACGCTCTTCGTTATCCAGCCATGACTGATGGCATACCCAGATGTCGAGATCGGAGACGCTGTTCTGGCCGACGGACGAGGTGCTGCCCATCGAGTAGATGCCGGTGATAGGCAGTTCGCCCTTCACCGCGCTGCTGAGGTCAAGCGGATGGTCGCCCGCTAACTGTTGCAGCAGCTGCTGTTGGTTTTCATCAGGCGCAAAGAAGCTGACGCCATGGGGAACGCTACCTTCAAGGTAACCCGGCATCAGCGGATGATGATAATGCAGTAATGTTGGCAGCAGACTGTAGACGTGCTGGAAAGCAGGTCCCATGGCAGCCAGTGCGCGATCTACACGCAGCTGGTTAATCGCATCCAGTCTCTGTTTCAGTGTCTCAATGTAGAGGTACAAGACGTTTCGCCTGATTGTCCCAGTGTTAAGCACCCTGTTTCCAAAATCTGCCGCTTAATAATAAAGATGTCGGGCAAATTATTGCTGGAAACGTGATCAATCTAACACCTGGAAGATTGACCGTAAAGAAAGTTGCGCTACCTGACAGTTTAGCACGTTCCAAACGTAGCCCTGCATTTTCGGACTCCAGCCTCAGAATCTGACGCCGTAAAAAGCGGGCTCCGGTCTGAGATTGCAGCCTGGTCAATCCGTTGAAACTGACAGCATTCCCCTATCAATGATAGGATAATCGATGAACGATCAAAATGGTTAACAGCATGTTAAACAAAATTTTCAGAATTGCTACCAGGCAAAGCCCGCTTGCCTTGTGGCAGGCACAATATGTCCAACAGCGCATGATGGCTGCGCATCCCGGCTTGCAGGTTGAGCTGGTGCCGATGGTCACCAAAGGTGATGTCATCCTTGATACGCCGCTGGCGAAAGTGGGTGGCAAAGGACTGTTTGTCAAAGAGCTTGAGCTGGCGATGCTGGAAAACCGTGCCGATATGGCGGTGCATTCCATGAAAGATGTGCCGGTCGATTTTCCCGACGGTCTGGGACTGGTGACCATCTGCGAGCGCGAAGATCCGCGCGACGCGTTCGTCTCGAATCATTATTCCTCGATTGACGCGCTGCCACAGGGCGCGGTGGTCGGCACGTCCAGCCTGCGTCGCCAGTGCCAGATCAGCGCACGGCGCCCGGATCTGGTGATTCGCTCGCTGCGCGGTAACGTCGGTACGCGTCTTAGCAAACTGGACGCCGGCGAGTATGACGCCATCATTCTTGCTGCCGCCGGGCTGAAACGCCTTGGACTGGAAGATCGCATTCGCCAGGCGCTGCCGGCGGAGTTTTCCCTGCCGGCGGTGGGCCAGGGCGCGGTCGGCATTGAGTGCCGCCTCGACGATCAGCCGTTAATTACGCTGCTGCAGGCGCTGAACCACAGCGACACAGCCGTCTGCGTGCGCGCCGAGCGCGCCATGAATACCCGTCTCGAAGGCGGCTGTCAGGTGCCGATCGGCAGTTTTGCCGTGCTGGAAGACGATCAGCTGTGGCTGCGCGGCCTGGTCGGTGCGCCGGATGGCAGCCAGATGGTGGTGGGTGAACGCCGCGGCCCGCGTGAACACGCCGAACAGATGGGGATCTCACTGGCCGAAGAGCTGCTGGACGGCGGTGCGCGTGACATTCTGCGTGAAGTTTATCAGGGACAGCCGCCCGCATGACTATCCTCGTGACCCGTCCGGAACCCGCCGCCAGCGAACTGGTTGCGCGCCTGCGCAGCCAGGGCAAACTGGCGTGGTCGTTTCCGCTGATTGAATTCACGCCGGGTCGCGATCTCCCCCAACTGCCGCTGAAGCTGGCCGCCCTGCAGCCCGGTGACCTGGTATTTCTGCTGTCGCAGCAGGTGGTGCACTTTGCCCAGCCCGCTTTACAGCAGCAGCGCAGCGCGTGGCCGGCATTTCTCGACTATTATGCCATTGGTCGCAGCACCGCGCTGGCGCTGCACACCGTCAGTAATCTGAACGTTGACTATCCGCATGCGCGGGAAACCAGCGAAGAGCTGGTGCGGCTGAATCGCCTGCAGCAGGTCAGCGGCAAGCGTGCGTTGATTCTGCGCGGCAGTCCGGGCCGTGAACTGCTGGCGGAGACGCTGATCGCCCGCGGCGCGGACGTGCAATACTGTGAGTGCTATCAGCGCTGTGAAAAGCAGTACGACGGCGCGATTGAAGGCCGTCGCTGGCGCGATCGCGGTATTACCACGCTGGTGGTGACCAGCGGTGAAATGTTACAACAACTGTTTGCGCTGTTTCCGCCAATCGATCGGCGGGAATGGCTGCTGCACTGTCGACTACTGGTCGTCAGTGAACGTTTGGCTACCCAGGCCGCCGAATTAGGCTGGCAGGAGATTGAGGTAGCCGATGGTGCGGATAACGACGCGCTGCTGCGTGCGTTACGCTGAACTTAACATTGGGATGAGCCACAATGACGGAACAAAAAGACTCCTCCGCCATGGTTGAAGAAACCACCCCTGCGGACACTTCCCCGACGCCAGCCAGCCAGCCGCCTCGTGCGAAAAAGAGCGACGGCAAGGTGCTGAGCGCGGTGGCAATTGTCATTGCACTGGCGATTGGCGCGGGACTTTACCTGAATGGGAAACACCAGGCCGACTTACAGGCTCAGACTAACCAGACCCTGAGCGAGCAGCTGAGCGCCCTGCAGCAGCAACTGGGCAGCGATAAACAACAGCTCTCGCAGCAGCTGGCGGACGCCAATACCGCGCTGCAGGAAGCGCGCAGCCAGCAGGATAACAGCGCCAAAGAGCTGGAGACGCTGCGTGAAAAAGTGGCCACTATTTCCGGCAACGATACCCGCACCTGGCTGCTGGCGCAGGCCGACTACCTCGTCAAACTGGCGGGTCGCAAACTGTGGAGCGATCAGGACGTCACCACCGCGGCAGCGCTGCTGAAAAGCGCGGACACCAGCCTGGCGGAGATGAACGATCCCAGCATCATGAACGTGCGCCGCGCGCTGACTCAGGACATCAGTTCACTGGCGGCGGTCAGCCAGGTGGACTACGACGGCATCATCCTCAAGCTGAACCAGTTGTCGAACGGCGTGGATAATCTGCGTCTGGCCGATAACGACAGCGATGAGTCGCCGATGGATGCCGACAGCGGTGAGCTCTCCAGCTCGCTGCACGAATGGCGCCAGAATCTGGTGAAGAGCTGGCACAACTTCATGGATGATTTCATCACCATCCGCCGCCGCGATAACACCGCGCAGCCGCTGCTGGCACCGAATCAGGATGTTTATCTGCGCGAAAACATCCGTTCACGTCTGCTGATTGCCGCGCAGGCGGTGCCGCGCCATCAGGATGAGATCTACAAACAGTCCATCGATGCGGTATCCACCTGGGTGCGTGCCTGGTACGACACTAACGATGCGGCAACCAAAGCCTTCCTCGCCCAGCTCGACGAGCTGAGTCAGCAAAGTATTTCGATGGACGTGCCGGACACGCTGGAGAGCCAGGCGCTGCTGGAAAAACTGATGCAAACGCGCGTGCGCAATCTGCTGGCGCAGCCATCGGCTGCGGCTGATCAACAGGGAGGCTAACCATGCTGAAAGTATTGGTGCTTTTCCTGCTGCTGATTGCCGGCATTGTGCTGGGGCCGATGGTTGCCGGCCATCAGGGCTACGTGCTGATCCAGACCGATAACTGGAACATTGAGACCAGCGTCACCGGCCTGGCCATCATCCTGATTCTCAGCCTGCTGGTGATTCTGCTGGTCGAGTGGATTCTGCGTCGCCTGTTCCGCACCGGCGCCCGCACTCGCGGCTGGTTCACCGGGCGGAAACGTCGCAGCGCCCAGCGTCACACGCAAAGCGCGTTGATGAAGCTGGCGGAAGGCGATTACCGTCAGGTAGAAAAGCTGCTGTCAAAGAATGCCGATCACGCCGATCAGCCGGTGGCGAACTACCTGCTGGCGGCGGAAGCAGCGCAGCAGCGCGGCGATGAAATCCGTGCTAACCAGCATCTGGAGCGCGCCTCTGAGCTCTCCGAGAACGATACCATTCCGGTTGAGATCACCCGCGTGCGCCTGCAGCTGGCGCGTAACGAAGATCACGCCGCACGTCACGGTATTGATCGCCTGCTGGAAGTGGCGCCGCGCCATCCGGAAGTGCTGCGTCTGGCCGAGCAGGCTTATATCCGCACCGGCGCCTGGGGCGCACTGCTGGATATCCTGCCCTCCATGCAGAAGGCGCAGATTAACGATGAGAACCAGCGTAACGCGCTGCAGCAGCAGGCGTGGCTGGGTCTGATGAATCAGGCCATGGCCGATCAGGGCAGCGAAGGCCTGAAAAAATGGTGGCAGAACCAGAGTCGCAAAACCCGTCAGGAGACCGCGCTGCAGGTGGCGATGGCTGAGCATTTGATCGAGTGCGACGATCCGGACACCGCGCAAAGCATCGTGCTGGAAGGACTCAAGCGTCAGTATGACGATCGGCTGGTGCTGCTGATGCCGCGTATCAAAAGCGGTGACCCGCAGGCGCTGGAGAAAGCGCTGCGTCAGCAGATTAAGCAGCACGGTGCCACGCCGCTGTTGCACAGCACGCTCGGCCAGCTGCTGATGCGTCACGGTGAATGGCAGCAGGCCGCAGAAGCCTTCCAGCAGGCGCTGGCACAGCGTCCGGATGGCTTTGACTATGCCTGGCTGGCGGACGTTTACGATCGCCTGCATCGCCCGGAAGACGCGGCTAAAATGCGTCGCGAAGGTCTGTTACTGACGCTGAAGAACAATCCTGGCGCCTGATTTTACTGTTGTTATTTTTGTGCACGCCGGGCCAGTCCCGGCTTTTTTTTGCCTGAAAGAGCGTGCAGGGAATACGGCATCAATCCGTGAACGGCAGATAAAAAAACACCTGCCAGAAGCAGGTGTAAGATCAGGTCGGTAAGACAACTGATGGTATCCGACTCAACGTAATGTCCTTCTTACTGCAGTAGCGCGTACACGTTACTGCCAGCTGGACAACGGATACCGTAAGGGGCTCTGCATCATTCCCAGGTTTATGTAGCATTAGCAAACATAAGAGGTGGAATGAGCATCTACGCTGAGATTATTGCACAAAGCGTGCCAGAATGGCATGAATCACGGGAAGTTATTTTATATCAGTCAGTTAGATGACCCCTGCCTGCTAACAGCGGTTACGATGTCGCGAAAACGCGACAGACCGGTTTAAAGCTGTCTCCGCTGAGCGACAGGCTGTGCAAGGAAAGGTAAGACTATTAAAAATCAGCAGGTTATATGTCGCGTAATAGCGACAATCGCTGCGCCCGGCGCAAACCTCCTTCGGAGGTTCTCATCCTCTTTTGCTACGAACGAAAAAAGCCCGCTTTTTGCAAAGCGGGCTTTTCGAATATGGTCGGCGAGAGAGGATTACGCTTCTCTGCGAGAAGCGCCCTGCGGGCCGTTGCTGACGCAACGTTGTCTCGCTGCGCTCGGCTCAAACCTCCTTCGGAGGTTCTCATCCTCTATTTCCTACAGCCGAAAAAAACCTGCTTTTTGCAAAGCAGGTTTCTTAAATGATGGTCGGCGAGAGAGGATTCGAACCTCCGACCCACTGGTCCCAAACCAGTTGCGCTACCAAGCTGCGCTACTCGCCGATTTTGTACTGCCTGTTACTGCTTACTTGTTTTGCCTGGTGCGAAGAGAGGGACTTGAACCCTCACGTCCGTAAGAACACTAACACCTGAAGCTAGCGCGTCTACCAATTCCGCCACCTTCGCATGTCCCAGCAAAATCTGGGGTGGCTAATGGGACTCGAACCCACGACAACTGGAATCACAATCCAGGGCTCTACCAACTGAGCTATAGCCACCATAATTCTGGTGCGTAAGCGTAACCGCTTACTTAATGCACTGCATAACGCGGTTAAACCAACCACCGAAGCTCTTGCGCACAAACTAAATGGCGCGCCCGACAGGATTCGAACCTGAGACCTCTGCCTCCGGAGGGCAGCGCTCTATCCAGCTGAGCTACGGGCGCGTAGCGCCGTTGCGGATGGGCATACTACGTATTTGACTCCAGGCTGTCCAGTGCTTTTTCATAAAAAAATCGCGTTTGCTTACGCTTTGTGCATTCCGTCGATAAATAACGCAATTTGCCTGCTTAACCTGCCGGAATTACAGCACTATTCCTGCCGCGTTACAGATCGCCGCGCCAGTGATAGCGTAAATATTTCAGCAGTTTTAACTGACGACGCCAGCGTGATGGCTGACGTATCAGGCGATACAGCCACTCCAGCCCTAATTGCTGCCAGATGCGCGGCGCACGCGTGACGTGGCCGGTAAAGACATCATAGGTGCCGCCGACGCCCATATACAGCGCGTGCGGCCAGTGTTCGCGACAGTCGCGCATCAGCAGCTCCTGGCGCGGCGATCCCTGCGCCACGGTCACAATCTGCGCCCCGCTGGCGGCAATGCGCGCAAATAGCGCCTCGCGTTCGGCTGGAGCGAAGTAGCCGTTCTGGCTGCCCACGATGTTGACATTCCACTGACGGCGTAATTTATCGCAGGTTTCCTGCAGCACCTGCTCACGCCCGCCGATTAAAAACACCGGAATACCGCTGCGGCCCGCCTGTTCCATCAGCGCTTCCCACAGATCGGCGCCGGCGATGCGGTTCACCGTCAGCTGCGGGTATTTTTTTCGCAGCGAACGCACAATGCTGATGCCGTCCGGGTATTTGATCTCCGCGGCGGCGATCAGCGCGCGCAGCTGGGCATCCTCTTCCAGCGTCAGCATCTTTTCGGCGTTGATCGCCACCAGCGTGCCGCTGCGCGGCTTGCCGTCCGGCAGCAGAAAGTGAAGAAAGCTCGCCATATCGGCGAAAGCGTGTAAATCGATGCCGCGCAGGGTATAACGCGGATGGTCGGTTTCCATGGTCGGTATTTCCCGTCAGGCCCGGAGGTTAAGCAGAGCGCGATAAAACTGGCTCCGCGCGCGGGCGAATCAGCCCGGCACGCGCTAACAGCCAGAAAAGTAACTTCGCCAGCCCAACGCAGGCGGCGAAAATCAGGCAAAAGAACACCACGCGCGAGCCGAAGGCATCCAGCCCTTCGCGCGCCAGCACGATCATATTGAACACCGCGCCAAAGCAGAAGCTTTGCAAAATGGCACCGCTGTAGCGGTTGCCAGCTTCGCGCCCCTGCTGGTAGAGAGAATCAAACCCTTTCATCAACAGCCCGACCGCTATCGCCCCAAGGGGAATAAAGCCTGCACCGCCCATGATCAGCAGCGACCCGAGCAACGTGGGTGAAATCGCCAGCCCGGAGTGGTTATTCAGCACTTCCCAGGTGAAATAGTTGGCGCTGTTGAGCACCATCGATGGCCGATCCGGCCACAGCCAGCCCGGGATAAACACGTAGAAATCACGCCAGATCGGGGCCAGCCCCTGAAAATCGATTTTGTCGTAATTCTGCAGCAGCAGCGCAAGGTTTTCCCACGGCGAAAAGGTGTCGCGCGTCAGATAGAGAAACGTGTAAAACGCTTCATCACCCACCACGTCGAGATTGTAACGACGCAGCGCCAGCCAGAACATGCCGCCAATCGCCATCACGCCGGCTCCCACCAGCATCCACAGCGTAATCCAGCCGCGCGTAATGCCGATGAACAGGAACAGCGCAAAGGCGATGATGATATTGGCGCGCGTCCCGCCCACCAGCGCATAGGTCAGCAGACCAAACGCCACCGTGATCAGCAAAAACAGCAGCCACTGGCGCTGGGTAGGATTAAGGAAATAGCGGATCAGCATCGCCGGAATGAAGAAGTAGAAAAAACGCTTGAGCGCCACGCCGGACACTTCGCTGGAGAAGATCTGGTTATAAGCCGACAGCCGGAACAGCAGCAGGCCGTTATGCATAAAGAACACCGTGACGGTTCCCACCGCCACCAGCGCCAGCAGCAGGCAGGTCAGATGGGTTTCCACCCGGTTCATCGTCAGCCAGGGTTTGCGCGGCGCCGCCTGCGCAGGCCGCAGCCGCACTTTGTAGCTGACGTAATAGATGGCGTAGAAACTGGTGGCGGCCAGCAGCGCCTGCAGCAGATAGTCTGCCGGCACCACGCTGACGTTAAAGCGGAATACCAGCACGCTGGTCAGCGGAAAGCCAAAGTAAAATGTCAGTAAAAACAGCAGGGTAAAAAACAGGTGGAAATTAAAACGCACCCGTTTAAATTCGCGCCAGGTCAGCGTCAGAATGAAGCCCAGCGAAAACAGATACACCACCAGCAGACCACTAAACTGCAGCAGGCTCATGTCGACTCCCTTTCACTCTCCGCCAGCGCGTGGCGCCATCCCGCCAGATAGCCCGGGGCAAAAAAGGCGATAGCAGAACAATCGCACTGCGCCAGCTGACGCTGCGCCTCCGCCACGCGCGTGCGATCCAGCGCGTCAGCGCTAAATAACACCGGCAGCCCCTGCTCGCTCAGGTCACGCCAGAACGGATTCTTACGGTTAACCACAAACGGAATGCCGGCCTGAATCAGCAGGCACAGCGTACCGATGCCCTGCTGACGCTCGAACATAAAATAACCGAGCTGACAGCGACTCAGCAATTGCAGATAGGCAGTGAAGTCGATTTTGTCGCGCAGCAGCGTCACCTGGCCGCGCGGAAACAGGCGCTGCGCGGCAGCATCAATCTCATCGATGTACTCATAGTTGCTGGCCGGATAACCGAGCGGGATCACCACGTTAACCTGCTCACCAAACTGGCGGCGAATCGCCTGCAATCCTTCAATGTGCCGGTTGCTGCGATCGCCCGAGTTGCCGAGCAGAATGCTAAAGCTGTCGCTGGCGGCAGGGGCGGGTATCGCGGCCTCCGGCATGCGCGTTGGAAAATAGAGCAGCGAAGTGGGTACGCGCGGATGGCGCTGCTGGAAAAAGTGCAGATCGCCGCGCGTGGCAAACACCTGCGCCATGCGCCCCTGGGCGATACGCCGCAGCAGATAAAACAGGCGGTACTTCAGCCCGGCGCCCTCTTCGTAGA
Organism: Pantoea sp. Morm; assembly: GCF_016643525.1. Lineage (NCBI taxonomy): Bacteria > Pseudomonadati > Pseudomonadota > Gammaproteobacteria > Enterobacterales > Erwiniaceae > Pantoea > Pantoea sp. Morm. The sequence goes on from NZ_VOQX01000004.1 coordinate 56,928, forward strand.
GATCGGCGCCCCAGACGTGCCAGAACGCCTGCTGTCGCCGCAGCTTGCCGCTGAGCAGTGCCAGCCACAGGCGCGGATTGAACTGGCCGTGAAAGAAGAAGCGCTGACGGCGATCGGCGGCGCGTGCGATCACCGCCTGCGCCAGCGCGCGTTTACTGGGATACACGTCGATCTGCAGCTGAGGATAGGCCAGCAGGGTATCCGGCGCGGCCGATACCACCATAAACTGACGCGGCGCGTCGGCTGGCGATTCAACGCTCATGACGTCGTTAAAGAAGCGCAGCAGCGTGTGATTGTGATGCGGGATATCGGAGCCCAGCACGTGAAATAGCGTCATTTTTTCCGGCAATAAATCAAGAAAGCGCCACAGCAAAGGGCAAAGTAGAGCACGTAGGTCGCCATATAAGCCTGCGCCGCGCCCGCCGTTCCGTGCAGTGGGATCAGCCAGTGCGCAAAGGCGGTCAGCAGCACAAACTGGCTGATTTCCGTGAGAATATAAAAGCGCAGTGAGGCTTTGGCGATCACCAGGTATCCGAAAACATAGGCGCCTACTTTAAAGACGTCACCGCACAACTGCCAGACAAAAAGATCGCGCATGGCGCTGAACTGCGGGGAAAACAGCAGCCAGATGGCGACATCGCGCAGCAGCCAGACGCAAAAGCTGGCCGCCGCCACCGCCGGCAACACAAAGCGCAGCGCACGGCCAATTTCGCGCGCGATGTCAGCTTTATGCTCCAGCCGCGCCAGCGTTGGCAGCAGCCAGACGCTGAACGTGGCGGTGATAAATTGCAGATACGCATCGGAGATGCTGGTGACGCCCTGCCACAGCCCGACCTGCGCCCAGCCCTGCTGCTGCGCCAGCAGATTACGCATCATCACCCAGGCTACCGGCAGGGTCACGGCCGTCATCAGCGCCATCAGGGTAAATTTGGCCAGATTACGCGCCAGCGCCGGCTGCCACTGCGGCATCAGCCAGCGCAGCGGCAGTTCCTCGCGGTGGCGTCGCAGCATCCACAGCGCCGGCCCGACCAGCAGCGCCGGCACCAGCGCCAGCCCGACCAGCGCACCGGCATAGCCACCCAGCCACCAGCACAGCACATAACCCACCACGCCGATCAGGCTGCCGGCGATCAGCGCCAGCGCGTTACCGCGCGCATCGCGAAAACCTTTCAGCAACGCCAGTGTCAGGTTGGCCCAGGCAATGCCCAGCTGCAAAAAGGCGACGATACGCACCACGTTTTGCCAGGCGGCGTGACCAAACAGCGCCCGGCTGATGGGCTCCGCCGCCAGCAGGAACAGCAGCGCCAGCAGCGTGGAAAACCCCAGCACCATTGCTGACGCAGTGCCGGTCACTGCACGCAGCTGCGCCGGCTGCTGGCGGAACTGCGCGACATAGGTGGTTACGCCGTTAAAGATACCCGCGCCGGCCAGCACGCCGAGCACGGTAATCAGCTGGCGAAAGTTACCCGCCTGGCCGACGCCCTCGGGGCCGAAGCTCACCGCCAGCAGTTTCACCACCAGCAGGCCAGCGACAATTTTTACCAGCGTGGACGAGGCGGTCCACACTGAGGCTCTGGCTAACGACATCAGGCAAAGAAGCTCAGCAGCGAACTGATTACCGTACGCTGGTTGTTGTCCGACAGGTTGTAGAACAGCGGCAGCCGCAGCAGGCGCTCGCTCTCGCGCGTAGTGAACGCATCCGTGCCGTGGAAGCGGCCAAAACGCGTGCCGGCCGGTGAGGAGTGCAGCGGGATATAGTGGAACACGGTGAGGATCTCCGCTTCCTTCATCCAGTTAATCAGTGCCTGGCGATCCTCGCTGTCGCGCAATTTGAGATAGAACATGTGGGCGTTGTGACGGCAACTGGCCGGCACCGCCGGTAACGCAATGCGCCCGCCGGCCGCCAGCGGCTGCAGCGCGTCGTAATAGTTCTGCCACAGGCGCAGACGCTGCTGATTGATGCGTTCCGCCGCTTCCAGCTGTGCCCACAGATAAGCCGCCTGCAAATCCGCCATCAGGTAGCTGGAACCAATATCGCGCCAGGTATATTTATCCACCTGTCCACGGAAGAACTGGCTGCGGTTGGTGCCTTTTTCGCGGATGATCTCCGCACGCTCGATCAGTTTCGCCTCGTTGATCAGCGTGGCGCCGCCTTCACCGCCAGCGGTGTAGTTTTTCGTCTCATGGAAGCTAAAGCAGCCAATATGGCCGATGGTGCCCAGCGCGCGCCCTTTGTACTGCGACATCACGCCCTGCGCCGCATCTTCAATCACATACAGCTGGTGCTTCGCCGCCAGCGCCATGATGGTATCCATCTCGCACGCCACGCCCGCATAATGTACCGGCACGATGGCGCGCGTTTTCGGCGTGATTGCCGCTTCAATCTGCGTTTCGTCGATATTCAGCGTATCCGGACGCACGTCGACAAACACAATGGTGGCACCGCGCAGCACGAAGGCGTTGGCGGTGGAGACAAAGGTGTAGCTCGGCATGATCACTTCATCGCCGGGCTGGATATCGATCAGCAGCGCGGCCATCTCCAGCGAAGCGGTGCACGAGGGCGTCAGCAGCACTTTTTTGCTGCCAAAGTGCTGCTCCATCCACTGCTGACAGCGCCGGGTAAAACCGCCGTCGCCGCACAGCTTGCCGCTGGCCATCGCCGACTGCATATAGTCAACTTCGGTGCCCACAACCGGGGGCGCGTTAAATGGGATCATCAGGCTTTCCTGTAAAACCAGTAGGCGGTGCTTTCCAGCCGGGCACCGCTGCGTAAATAGAGGCGCATCGCCGTAAGATTGCTGAGCTGGGTTGCGACCCGCAGACGTTCGAGCTGGCGCACCCGGCCCCAGTCGGCTGCCGCCAGCAACAAACGCTGCCCGACGCCGTTGCCCTGCGCCGCCGGCAGCACCGCCAGCAGACCGATACGCGCGTCACCAGCGACTTCGCGCATGGAGACGAACCCCTGCAGCGCGCCCTGCTCGTCGCAGGCGATCAGACACTGGTGATCAAAAGTGCCGCGCACCGCGTTCTCAATCCACTGTGCGTAGAAGCGGCCGCTGTCTTCAGCGTCAAACCAGGGAGCACGAAAACGGCTCTGGCTAAACGCCTGGGCCGCTGCCGCGCGCAACTGCGGGATCTGCGCTTCGCGCGCGATGCGCACGCCGGTCTGCCGTTCGGTGCGTTTGATATTGATCGCCAGATCCGCTTCGCCTTCCACCAGCTGAAAACCATGCTGGCTCAGCGCATCTATCGCCGCGCTGTCCTGCGCCGGCACCTTAACCTGCCACAGCGTGTAAGGCTGCTGCAGCGCCTCGGCCAGCGGCACATCGCCGTCCAGCGTCAGCCGCGCCGTGGCGCAGCGGAAGAAGTCGCTCTCCCACGCAAGGGGATCAATACTGACGCGGACGGGCATGCAGAATATCCAGCAGATACTGGCCGTAGCCGGTTTTGGTCAACGCCTGTGCCGCTGCCAGCAGCTGCTCATCGCTCAGCCAGCCGTTGCGCCAGGCAATCTCTTCGAGGCAGGCAATTTTAAAGCCCTGGCGTTTCTCCACCGTTTGCACGAACACGCTGGCCTCAATCAGGCTGTCGTGGGTGCCGGTGTCCAGCCAGGCAAAGCCGCGCCCCAGCAGCTCCACCGCCAGTTCGCCCTGCTCCAGATACATCTGGTTGATGGCGGTAATTTCCAGCTCGCCGCGCGCCGAAGGCTGCACCTGCTTCGCAAACTCCACCACGCGGTTGTCGTAAAAGTAGAGGCCGGTGACTGCCCAGCGCGATTTCGGCTGCTGCGGCTTCTCTTCAATCGACAGCGCGTTGAAGTCGTCATCAAACTCCACCACCCCAAAACGTTCCGGATCCATGACCTGATAGGCAAAGACCGTGGCACCGCGACTGCGCGCGGCCACCTTTTTCAGTTTCGGACTGAAGCCCTGGCCGAAGTAGAGATTGTCGCCCAGCACCAGACAACAGCTGTCGTCACCAATGAAGGATTCACCGATGATAAAGGCCTGCGCCAGGCCATCCGGGCTCGGCTGCTCGGCATACTGCAGCTGCAGGCCAAATTCACTGCCGTCACCCAGCAGCCGCTCAAAATGGGCGCGATCGTCCGGCGTGGTAATAATAAGAATGTCGCGAATCCCCGCCAGCATCAGCACCGACAGCGGATAGTAGATCATCGGTTTGTCGTACACCGGCAGCAGCTGCTTGGATATCGCCCGGGTTATCGGGTGCAGGCGTGTGCCCGAGCCACCGGCTAAGATGATACCTTTCATCGTTGCTCCTCCTGCATGCGTGCTTAATGCGGGGTGGCTAAGCCCAGACGCTCGCCGCGATAACTGCCGTTGAGAATCGCCTGCCACCACTGCGGATTGGCCAGATACCACTGCACGGTTTTGCGGATGCCGCTGTCGAATGTTTCCTGCGGCGTCCAGCCCAGTTCACGGGCGATTTTACTGGCATCAATGGCATAGCGCAGGTCGTGGCCGGGACGATCGTGAACAAAGGTGATCAGTTCCCGGTAGCTGCTCAGCCCGGCAGCGCGCTGTTGCGGTGCCAGCTCATCCAGCAAATCACACAGCGTCTCCACCACCTCAATATTGCGCCGCTCGTTGTGGCCGCCAATGTTGTAGGTCTCGCCCACTTTGCCGCTGCTGACCACGGTGTACAGCGCGCGGGCGTGATCTTCCACATACAGCCAGTCACGAATCTGGCTGCCGTTGCCGTACACCGGCAGCGGCTTACCGGCCAGCGCATTGATAATGGTGAGGGGAATCAGTTTTTCCGGGAAATGGTAAGGCCCGTAGTTGTTGGAACAGTTGGTGACCACCACAGGCAGTCCGTAGGTGCGCAGCCACGCGCGCACCAGATGGTCGCTGCTGGCTTTGGTCGCCGAATAAGGGCTGCTCGGGGCGTACGGCGTGGTTTCGGTAAAGAAATCTTCCGTGCCGTGCAGATCGCCAAACACCTCGTCAGTAGAGATGTGGTGCAGGATGAAGCCTTTCTTGCGCTCATCCGTCATGCCGTTCCAGTAATGGCGCGTCGCCTCCAGCAGCTGGTAGGTGCCGACAATATTGGTTTCGACAAAGGCGATTGGTCCGTCAATCGAGCGGTCCACGTGACTCTCAGCCGCCAGATGCATGATGCAGTCCGGCTGGTACTGCGCCAGCACGCGATCCAGCGCGGCGCGGTCGCAGATATCGACCTGCTCAAAAGCAAAGCGCGCATCCTGCTCGACCGGTGCCAGCGACGCCAGATTGCCGGCATAGCTCAGCTTATCCACCACCACCACCCGGTGGTCGGTATTGGCAATCAGGAAGCGCACCAGCGCGGAGCCAATAAAACCGGCGCCGCCGGTGACTAAAAACTGTTTCATCGCCAGACTCCTTTGGTATCCACAATCCACGACTGCGTCACCTGTTCAGGGGTGACGGCGCGGAACTGCGCATGATCGACCAGCATCACCAGAATGTCGGCGTGTTGCAGGGCATCAGCCAGCGACACCAGCGTAGCGCGTTCGGCGAGCTGCGGCGGAATATCCGCCACATGCGGCTCGACCACCCAGGTGCGGCCGCTGTGCCAGCCCGCAATACGCTGCGCCACCGACATCGCCGGGCTTTCACGCAGGTCATCGATATTAGGTTTGAATGCCAGACCGAAGCAGGCAATGGTCACGTCCGTGGCACGCTTGCCGCTGGCCGTCAGACACTCGGCCAGCGCCCGTTTAACCTGATCCAGCACCCAGCCCGGCTTGGCATCGTTAACCTCACGCGCGGTCCGGATCAGCCGTGCCTGCTGCGGGTTTTGCGCCACGATAAACCACGGGTCGACCGCAATGCAGTGGCCGCCAACGCCCGGTCCCGGCTGCAGGATATTGACGCGCGGATGGCGGTTCGCCAGCGCAATCAGTTCCCACACGTTGATCCCCTGTTCGGCGCAGATCAGCGACAGTTCATTGGCAAAGGCGATGTTCACATCGCGGAAACTGTTTTCCGTCAGCTTGCACATCTCTGCGGTGCGCGCGTTAGTTTCCACACACTCGCCGCGCAGGAAAATGCGATACAGCTCGCTGGCGCGCGCCGAACAGGCCGGCGTCATGCCGCCAATCACACGGTCATTTTCCAGCAACTCGACCATCACTTTCCCCGGCAGCACGCGCTCCGGGCAGTAAGCGATAAACACGTCAGGCTGCTCGCCATGCTGCGGGAAGCGCAGATCCGGGCGCGCCGCCGCCAGCCATTGCGCCATCTGTTCAGTAGCGCCCACCGGCGAAGTTGATTCGAGGATGACCAGATCGCCGGCCTTCAGCACCGGCGCAATCGACAGCGCAGCCGCCTGCACGTAGCTGAGATCCGGCTGATGATCGCCGACAAACGGCGTCGGCACGGCAATCAGAAAGGCGTCGGCAGCTTCAGGCTGGGTGGTGGCGCGCAGGTTGCCGTTGTGCACCGCTGCACGTACTACGTCGCCCAGCTCAGGCTCGACGATATGAATTTCGCCGCGATTAATGGTTTCCACCGCGCGCGCATTGATATCCACGCCGATGACCTGTTTCCCGTGCGACGCAAAAACGGCTGCCGTCGGCAGCCCAATGTAGCCCAGTCCGATAACGGAAATGGTTGAAAAACGCATAGTTAAACTCTGTGTTGTTTAAGTGCCTGCAGGATGCGCGCGCAGGCATGGCCGTCGCCATACGGATTGTGCGCGCGACTCATCGCCTGCCACGCCTCGTCGTCCTGCAATAGCAGGCTGACTTCAGCAACAATTTTATTCACGTCGGTGCCGACCAGCTTCACCGTACCGGCCGCGACCGCTTCCGGCCGCTCGGTGGTTTCGCGCATCACCAGCACCGGTTTGCCCAGCGACGGCGCCTCTTCCTGGATGCCACCGGAATCGGTAAGAATCAGCCAGGCGCGATTCATCAGCCAGACAAACGGCAGGTACTCCTGCGGCTCAATCAGAATGATGTTGTTGATACCGCTCAGAATACGGTTCACCGGCTCGCTGACGTTAGGGTTGAGGTGCACCGGATAGACAATTTGCAGCTGCGGATGCTGACGCGCCAGCTGCGCCAGCGCGCTGCAGATGCGTTCAAAGCCTTCGCCAAAGCTTTCGCGCCGATGGCCGGTAACCAGAATCAGCTTTTTGTCGGCCTCAAGGAACGGGTAACGCGCCGCCAGGCGGGCATTGAGATCGGCATCATCCAGCACGCGATCGCGTACCCACAGCAGCGCGTCGATCACCGTATTGCCGGTGACGAAAATGCGCGCATCGGGCAGATTTTCGCGCAGCAGGTTTTGCCGGGAATTTTCTGTCGGCGTGAAGTGATAGCTGGCGAGATGGCCGGTCAGGGTGCGGTTGGCCTCCTCCGGCCACGGTGACATCAGGTTACCGGTCCGCAGACCCGCCTCAACGTGGCCCACCGGAATCTGATGGTAAAACGCGGCCAGGCTGGCGGCAAAGGTGGTGGTGGTATCGCCGTGCACCAGCACGACGTCTGGCTGGAAGTCCGCCAGCACGGTTTTCATGCCCTGCAAAATGCGGCTGGTGATCTCGGTCAGCCCCTGTTCGGGCCGCATAATATTGAGGTCATAGTCGGGCTGCAGCCGGAACAGGCGCAGTACCTGGTCAAGCATTTCACGATGCTGTGCCGTCACGCACAGGCGCGATTCGAAGGCAGCATCCTGCGCCAGTGCCTGCACCAGCGGAGCCATTTTGATCGCTTCAGGGCGCGTGCCAAATACAGTCAGAACTTTCACGCGGATTCTCTTAGTGACGGTTGGCGAATGTTGCACGCGGACGACGCACCAGCGCTACGCCGGCACCCACCAGCGCACCGATCGCGCCCCACATCACCATCATAAACAGACGACGTGGGCTATCGCGGCTGACCGGCTCTTCCGGCGTGCGCAGGTAACGGTAGGTCTGGAACGGTTTATCCAGGCGCGGCCCGGCCTGCAGTGTGTTGAGCATCGCCCTGTTTTGATCATAGCTTAAATCGTAAGCAGGTCCGCTGGCTTGCAGGGTATCCAGTTGCGCCTGCAGCATCTGCTGCCCCAGCAGGAAGCGATCGCTGTCCGGCAGCGCTTCACCGCTGACCGGCGCGCGGTTCTCTTTAATGCCCTGCTGGCTGGCTACTTTCAGCGCCTGCTCGATGCGCTGGCGACGGCGATCAAACACCGCCTGTGCCACTTCCTGCTGACGACTGACCTGCGCCTGCAGCTGCACGCTGCGCGCCTGCCACGCACCTTTAAGCTCATCGTTGAGATGGCGCGCGGCGCGTTCGCTGGCATAGGCAATGTACTGCCGCAGCAGATTGTTGGCGTCGCCGGCGGTCTCCGCGATCAGCTTAATGTTATCCAGCGTATTGTGGGTGGTATCAGCCGGGGTGAACTGAATGTTGGTGATCAGATCGTCGAGCAGCGCGGCATCATTGTGCGCATTACCGCTTTTTCGGCTCTTATAGTAATCAGTCTGCAGCCAGAAATCGCGACGCGTATCCCACGACGCCAGCTGCATGGTGAACTCCTGATAGACCTCATCCATCACCGTCGGCGCTGGCGTATTCAGGCTGACGGTCTCGTTGCGCACATCCAGATTATTGAGGAACTGCTGCTGCACAAAGAATGCGCCCAGCATATTCACCGTCGGCCGATCGGTCACCGCCGTGGCGCTCCAGGATTGCTTCATTAACATGGAAGCCAGCCACGCCAGCAGCGCAAACAGCAGCGCCAGGCCAATAATCCAGCCTTTGCCACGCCACAGCGTGCAGCTGAGGCCGCGTACATCCAGTTCGTTCTCCACAACGACAGAGGTCATAACAAAAGTGTCCTTATCCGGGTACTTATCTGGGTAATTATTTTTTCTCTTCGCCGCTGCTTTGCCAGCGACGTTTGATACGACGGATTTTGCGCGCGACGCGCCATGCATGTTTCAGGCAATAACCGTAAAGGAGGAAAGCGGCGAGGAATAGCGCCAGCATGACCCACTCGGGAATAAATGCCAGATATTCGCCCAGCACGCCAATCCCGGCCAGCAGCGCGGCGGCCACGGTAATCAATAAAAATGCCTGCCGGGAGGTAAAACCGGCCCGCATGATCAGGTGATGGATATGCTGACGATCGGCCGAGAACGGGCTCATGCCCTTGCGCAGGCGACGATACATGATCGCCACCATGTCCATCAGCGGAATAGCAATCAGCCACAGGGCGGTGACTGGCGTGATGGGATGGCTGAGGCCCTGCGTCGTTTCCAGCAGAATCCAGATGATGGTGAAGCCGATCATGGTACTGCCGGCATCACCCATAAACACTTTATAACGGCGGCCTAAAAAGCCGAGATTAAGCAGAATGTAGGGAATGGTGGCGGCGATCATCGCGAAGCACCACATCGCCAGGCTGGTCTGTCCGTCAAAATAGAGGATGATGCCCATCGCGGCGAAGGTGACGCAGGATAAGCCACCCAGCAGGCCATCAATACCGTCCACCATATTGAAAGCATTGATCGCTGCCCATACCGCGAACAGCGTCAGCACATAGCCGAAAGGCCCGACGATCAGCTCGACCGGACCAATGATAAACCCCAGGCTCAGTAAATAGAGTTTTGCCCCGACCATCATCACGATGGCAATCGCCGCCTGAACCACGGCACGGATTTTGACGCTGATATCAAAGCGGTCATCGAGCGCGCCGACCAGCACCAGTACCCCGGCGCAGAAGAGGTACAGCACGGCGTGCGGCAGATAATAATTTGAGATGGCAAAGGCGAAGCAAATCCCCGCATACACGGAGATACCGCCGACTAACGGAATGGCGCCATGGTGTCGTTTTCTGGAATTCGGCGTGTCCACAAGCCCAATTTTTTTAGCCGCTTTACGAGCAAAAAACAGGAACGCTAAAGAAAAAAGAAATACTAAACCAAGCTCAGTACTCATAGTGAGTAAATTCACGTTAACGCTCTCAGCTAAAATCATGGGCAACAATAAGCAATTTTCCCGCCATTGCTGTATATCCCTGGTCTGAATTCTGTCGCAGCGCGTGCGTTTGCTGAAAAAACCGCCGCTTTGCTGCCTCAGTCAATATGTCTGCTTCCTGACAGGCATAATCCTAATGCCCACAAATGAAAAACGCCACGTTAAGACGTGGCGTTAGTCATAAATCCTGGCAATTTGTGCCGTTAGCCGGCTGGCTCAGGCCGTTACCGGCGGCAACAGATTACGAGCGTTTCATCATATCGAAGAATTCGTCGTTGGTTTTGGTCATTGCCAGTTTATTGATGAGGAACTCCATCGCATCAATTTCACCCATCGGATGGATGATTTTGCGCAGGATCCACATCTTCTGCAGCTCTTCCTGAGAGGTGAGCAGCTCTTCTTTACGCGTACCGGAACGGTTGTAATCGATAGCCGGGAACACGCGCTTCTCAGCGATTTTACGTGACAGGTGCAGTTCCATGTTACCTGTGCCTTTAAACTCTTCGTAAATCACTTCGTCCATCTTCGAACCGGTATCAACCAGCGCGGTGGCGATGATGGTCAGGCTGCCGCCCTCTTCCACGTTACGTGCCGCACCGAAGAAACGCTTCGGACGATGCAGGGCGTTGGCGTCAACACCACCGGTCAGGACTTTACCCGACGCCGGCACTACGGTGTTGTAGGCGCGCGCCAGACGGGTGATGGAGTCCAGCAGGATGATAACGTCTTTTTTGTGCTCGACCAGGCGCTTAGCCTTCTCGATCACCATCTCTGCAACCTGCACGTGACGCGAGGCCGGCTCGTCAAAGGTAGACGCGATAACTTCGCCTTTCACCAGACGCTGCATTTCGGTCACTTCTTCCGGACGCTCGTCAATCAGCAGCACCATCAGCACGCAGTCAGGGTAGTTGTACGCGATGCTCTGCGCGATGTTCTGCAGCAGCATGGTTTTACCGGCTTTCGGCGGTGCGACGATCAGACCACGCTGACCACGACCGATTGGCGATGCCAGATCCAGCACGCGCGCCGTCAGGTCTTCGGTCGAACCGTTACCACGCTCCATGCGCAGACGGTTGTTCGCGTGCAGCGGCGTCAGGTTTTCAAACAGAATCTTGCTACGGGCGTTTTCTGGCTTGTCATAGTTAACTTCGTTAACTTTCAGCAGCGCAAAATAGCGTTCACCTTCTTTCGGTGGGCGGATTTTGCCAGAAATGGTGTCACCAGTGCGGAGGTTGAAGCGGCGGATTTGGCTGGGAGAAACGTAGATATCATCGGGACCGGCGAGGTAGGAGCTGTCTCCGGAGCGGAGGAAACCAAATCCATCCTGCAGTATCTCCAGCACACCATCACCGAAGATGTCTTCGCCGCTCTTCGCGTGTTGTTTCAGGATGGCGAAAATAATGTCCTGTTTGCGCATACGCGCCAGGTTTTCCAGCCCCATATTTTCGCCGAGAGTAATCAGCTCAGAAACCGGCGTATTCTTTAATTCGGTAAGATTCATAGTGATGGTTCTTAAACTCGGGGTAATTCTCGAAATGTTTGTCGTGAATGGTATGGCAAAAATTCCATGCCTGTTAATGGCTCTTTTTCAACGCTGCTCGACGGTTATCGTCAGATGTGGCGATAGGAAGCGAGGAGACGGTCGAAAGGTGATGCCGAATGTGCTAGCCGTCAGATTGCCAAACCACGAAAACGTTCAATGCGAGCTGGGTCTGACAAGGGAAAACTTTAGATGCAAACTACAAGGTAAGTGCGTAATGCAGTGAGGTCAACTTAACACGCCTGAAGGGAGACGTCCAGCAGTGGCGAAAAAATTCACCACTGCCGAACAAACACCGCGCCGGGCTTAGGCCAGGTTAGCGTTCAGGAACTCTTTCAGCTGACCTTTAGACAGCGCACCCACTTTGGTCGCCGCCACTTCGCCGTTCTTGAACAGCAGCAGGGTCGGGATACCGCGAATACCGTATTTTGGCGCAGTACCTGGGTTTTCATCAATGTTCAGCTTGGCGATGGTAAGCTTACCGTCGTACTCTTCTGCGACTTCGTCGAGAATCGGGGCGATCATTTTGCAAGGACCACACCATTCAGCCCAGAAATCTACCAGCGTCACACCGTCGGCTTTCAGCACGTCAGTGTCGAAACTGTCATCGGTCAGGTGAACGATTTTATCGCTGCTCATGTTTAACTCCAAAGATTATGCCTGGCGAATTGGCGTAAAATATACCAACGTAGGTTGACTTTATTTCATCGGATACGCTTTCGTAAAGCGATAGTAAGCTGATATTCTACCACACTATGAGCAAAACACACTTAACAGAACAGAAGTTTTCCGACTTCGCCCTGCACCCACAGGTAGTGGAAGCCCTTGATAAGAAAGGCTTTCATAACTGCACGCCGATTCAGGCGCTCGCGTTGCCTTTTGCGCTTTCAGGGCGTGATGTCGCGGGTCAGGCGCAAACCGGTACCGGCAAAACGATGGCGTTCCTGACGTCAACGTTTCATTATCTTCTTTCTCATCCTGCTGCTGAAGGCCGCCAGGTTAATCAGCCACGCGCGCTGATCATGGCACCGACGCGTGAGCTTGCGGTGCAGATTCATGCCGATGCCGAGCCGCTGGCGCAGGCCACCGGTCTGAAGCTGGGCCTGGCCTATGGCGGCGACGGCTATGACAAGCAACTGAAAGTGCTGGCAGACGGCGTCGATATTCTGGTGGGCACCACCGGACGCCTGATTGACTACGCCAAACAAAATCACATCAACCTCGGCGCCATTCAGGTCGTGGTACTGGATGAAGCAGATCGCATGTTCGATCTCGGCTTCATTAAAGACATTCGCTGGCTGTTCCGCCGCATGCCGCCGGCCACCCAGCGCCTGAGTATGCTGTTCTCGGCCACGCTTTCTTATCGCGTACGTGAACTGGCGTTCGAGCACATGAACAACGCCGAATACGTTGAAGTTGAGCCCGAGCAGAAAACCGGCCACCGCATTAAAGAAGAGCTATTCTACCCTTCGAACGAAGAGAAGATGCGTCTGCTGCAGACCCTGCTGGAAGAAGAGTGGCCGGACCGCGCCATCGTCTTCGCCAACACCAAGCACCGCTGTGAAGATATCTGGGGCCACCTGGCTGCCGATGGTCACCGCGTGGGCCTGCTGACCGGCGACGTGGCGCAGAAAAAACGCCTGCGCATTCTGGACGACTTCACCAAAGGTGATGTGGATATCCTCGTTGCCACCGACGTCGCCGCGCGCGGCCTGCACATCCCGGCAGTTACGCACGTCTTCAACTACGACCTGCCGGACGATCGCGAAGATTACGTGCACCGCATTGGCCGTACCGGTCGTGCTGGCGCCAGCGGTCACTCCATCAGCCTGGCCTGTGAAGAGTACGCGCTTAACCTGCCGGCGATTGAAGAGTACATCGGTCACGGTATTCCGGTGAGCAAGTACAACAGCGACGCCCTGCTGAGCGACCTGCCGCCACCGAAACGCCTGCAGCGTAACCGCTCGGGCAACGGTCCACGTCGCGGTGGCAACAACAGCAACCGTCGCGGCGGTGCCCCGCGCAACAACAACCGTAAACGTTCGGGTTAAGCACACATGCTAAGCGCATCGTCACTTTATGCTGCGATTGATTTAGGTTCTAACAGCTTTCATATGTTGGTGGTGCGCGAAGTGTCCGGCAGTATTCAGACCGTCGCGCGAATTAAACGCAAGGTGCGTCTGGCGGCAGGTCTTGATGCGGCCAACCATCTCTCGGCTGAGGCGATGCAGCGCGGCTGGCAGTGCCTGCGTCTGTTCTCCGAGCAGTTGCAGGACATTCCCCCGGAACAAATCCGCGTGGTGGCAACCGCCACGCTGCGCATTGCCAGCAACGCGCAGGATTTCCTGACTCAGGCGGAACAGATTCTCGGCTGTGCGGTGAACGTCATCAGCGGCGAGGAAGAAGCACGCCTGATCTATCAGGGTGTTGCGCACACCACCGGCGGCTCTGATCAGCGGCTGGTGGTCGATATCGGCGGCGGCAGCACCGAGCTGGTGACCGGCGAAGGTGCGCACGCCACGACGCTGTTTAGCCTGTCGATGGGCTGTGTGACCTGGCTGGAGCGCTTCTTCAGCGATCGTCATCTCGCCAAAGAGAACTTTGCCCAGGCCGAACAGGCCGCACGTGAAATGATCCGTCCGATTGCGCCGGCACTGCGAGAGAAAGGCTGGCAGATTTGCGTGGGCGCGTCCGGCACCGTCCAGGCGCTGCAGGAGATCATGGTGGCGCAGGGCATGGATGAGCGCATCACTCTGAGCAAACTGCAGCAGCTCAAACAGCGTGCCATTCAGTGCGGCAAGCTGGAGGAGCTGGAGATTGAAGGGCTGACGCTGGAGCGCGCGCTGGTGTTTCCCAGCGGCCTGTCGATTCTGATCGCCATTTTCCACGAGCTGAGCATTGAGAGCATGACGCTGGCCGGCGGCGCACTGCGCGAAGGGCTGGTGTACGGCATGCTGCATCTGCCGATTGACCGCGATATTCGCAGCCGCACGCTGCAGAACGTTCAGCGTCGTTTCGCCATTGATGTTGAGCAGGCGGGCCGCGTGCGCCAGCTGGCAGAGAGCTTTTTCCGTCAGGTGAGCAGCAGCTGGAAGCTGGATCAGCGATGTCGCGATTTACTCCTCAGCGCCTGTTCAATCCACGAAATTGGCCTGAGCGTCGATTTCCGCCAGGCACCACAGCACGCCGCGTATCTGATTCGCCATCTCGATCTTCCTGGTTTCACCCCCGCACAGAAAAAAATGCTGGCCTGCCTGCTGCAGAACCAGAGCGGCAGCATTGATCTGGCGCTGCTGACGCAGCAAAACGCCGTGCCGCCGCGCATGGCAGAGCGGCTGAGCCGTCTGCTGCGGCTGGCAATTATCTTCTCCAGCCGGCGGCGCGACGACACGCTGCCGGCGGTGCGTCTGCAGGCGGATGATGATGCGCTGCACCTGACGCTGCCGGCAGGCTGGCTGGCTGCGCATCCGCTGCGCGCCGAGCTGCTGGAGCAGGAGAGCCATTACCAGTCGTATGTGCACTGGCTGCTGACGATTTCCTGATCGAACCTGCTGCTGCTGCGTTGGAAAACGCCCGGCAACTGCGCCTTTACGCGAGTGAAGTTTGCTTTGCCGGGCGCTTTGCCTCTGCGGCGCGCGCAACAGATTTCGCCAGAGGCCAGTCTTGCGGCTGTGACGAAACCATTACCCCTTCTTCGCGTTCTCCAGCATCGCACGTAAGCCGGCGACACGCGTTTGCCCGGTTTTCACCCGCTCTTCGGCGCTGATCACCTTTTTCTCACGCTCCCACGCCACATCATCCTGCGGCAATTCCAGCAGGAAGCGGCTTGGTTCCGGACGCACCAGCTCGCCGTACTGACGGCGCTCGCGGCACAGGGTAAAAGTCAGCTCTTTCTGCGCGCGGGTGATGCCCACGTAGGCCAGGCGACGCTCCTCTTCGATATTGTCCTCATCGATACTGCTCTGATGCGGCAGCAGCCCCTCTTCCATGCCCACCAGATAGACATAGGGGAACTCCAGCCCTTTCGAGGCGTGCAGCGTCATCAACTGGACCTGATCGAGCTCTTCGTCACTCTCACCGCGCTCCATCATGTCGCGCAGGGTAAAACGCGTCACCACCTGCGCCAGCGTCATCGGCTCGTTAAGTTCGTCGCCCTCCAGCATTTCGGTCATCCACTGAAACAGCGTATTGACGTTCTTCATGCGCATTTCCGCTGCTTTCGGGCTGGGGGAGGTTTCGAACAGCCAGCTTTCATAGTCGATGCCGCGAATCAGGTCGCGCACCGCATTCACCGGTTCACGCTCGGTGAGCTGAACGATTTCATTCAGCCAGTGGGTAAAGCGCTGCAGATGCTCCAGCCCACGCCCGGAAAGCGTCTGTTCCAGCCCCATATCAAAGCTGGCGTTAAACAGGCTTTTGTTGCGCAGATTGGCCCACTCACCCAGCTTCTGCAGCGTCGCGGGGCCGATCTCGCGGCGTGGCGTGTTTACGATGCGCAGAAACGCGCTGTCATCTTCCGGATTGGTCAGCACGCGCAGATAGGCCAGCAAGTCTTTGATTTCCGGCCGCGAGAAAAACGACGTGCCACCGGAGATGCGATAAGGAATACGGTTCTGCATCAGCAGCTTTTCAAACACGCGCGACTGATGGTTACCGCGATAAAGAATCGCGTAATCTTTGTACTGGGTTTTATTGATAAAGTGATGGGCAATCAGCTCGCCCGCCACGCGCTCGGCTTCGTGATCTTCGTTGTTGGCGCTCAGCACTTTCAGCTCGCTGCCCTCGCCCAGCTCAGAGAACAGCCGCTTTTCAAACACGTGCGGATTGTTGGCGATGAGGATATTGGCGCATTTAAGAATACGCTGCGTCGAGCGGTAGTTCTGCTCCAGCTTCACCACTTCCAGCGCCGGGAAATCCTCTTTCAGTAGCACCAGGTTCTGCGGCCGCGCGCCGCGCCACGAGTAGATAGACTGATCGTCATCACCGACCACGGTAAAGCGCGCCCGGGCGCCGACCAGCAACTTCACCAGCTCATACTGGCTGGTGTTGGTGTCCTGATACTCATCCACCAGCAGATAGCGGATGCGCTGTTGCCAGCGTTCGCGCACTTCCTGATTCCGCTGCAGCAGCAGGGTCGGCAGCAGAATCAGATCGTCGAAATCCAGCACGTTACAGGCTTTCAGATGCTGATCGTACAGCGCGTAGCAGTGGGCAAAAATCTGGTCGCGCTGCGATTTGGCGAGGCCGGCCGCGCCCTGCGGATCGACGAGGTCGTTTTTCCAGTTTGAGATGGTAGAAATCAGCTGCTGCAACAGGGTTTTATCTTCTTCCAGCCACTGTTTGGTCAGGTCCTTAAGCAGCGCCAGCTGATCCTGATCGTCGAACAGCGAGAAGGTCGATTTCATGCCGAGCGCCTTGTACTCGCGCTTGATGATCTCCAGGCCCAGCGTGTGGAAGGTTGAGATCATCAGGCCGCGCGCCTCTTTGCGTCCCAGCGTTTGCGCCACGCGTTCTTTCATCTCGCGCGACGCCTTGTTGGTGAAGGTCACCGCCGCGATATGGCGCGCCTGATAGCCGCATTCACGGATCAGATGGGCGATTTTATTGGTGATCACGCGGGTTTTACCGGAGCCCGCACCGGCCAGCACCAGACAGGGACCGGTGACAAATTCGACAGCACGTTGTTGGCCGGGATTAAGACGCATAACGTAATTTCACTCAACAATTCGTTTAACAGGGACGATCCCCTAAATAGTTCGAATTGCAGGAAGGCGGCAAGTGGGTGAGTCTCCGGGAGCTTACAATAGTAAGTGACCGGAGCGAACACACGCAGCCAACGCATCTGCAATTTGAAGTATGACGGGGATATAATGCGTCGCACATTATACATAACGGGAACACCATCATGGCGAAAACCGCGGCGGCTTTACATATCCTGGTGAAACAGGAAGCGCAGGCGAAAGCGCTGCTGGCGCAGCTGGAAAAAGGCGCGAACTTTCAGCAACTGGCAAAAAAACACTCGACCTGCCCGTCCGGGCGTAACGGGGGCGATCTGGGGGAGTTTCGCAAAGGGCAGATGGTGCTGGCATTTGATAAAGCGGTGTTCACCTGCCCGCTGCTGCAACCTTACGGACCGGTGAAAACCGCTTTTGGCTACCACATCATCAAAGTGCTGTGGCGTAACTGATCACTTTTTGCTTTTCATCTGCTGGAGTACGTTGCTGCACTGATTGTCATCGGTGTCGCTCGGCGAAATCAGCGCCAGCAGTGCAGCTGCCGGCGCGACCACCGCCCCCAGCGCGACGGCTGCGGCACCGCGCGCCAGCAGCGGACCGGCTTTGACTCCGGCATCCGGGTTTTTGAAGGTGCCGCGCACATACAGCGGCGAACGCAGCGTAATGATACGAATGCCCTTGCTCTCCGGATTGATCGACAGATCCAAGCGCTCATTAGCAAAGTTAGCGTTGCCGGTAACGTTGATCACCGCGTTCTCGGTATCGAACACGAACAGCCGCGGCGTCGCCAGTCCCTGACGGATATTCAGGTCGGTCGCGGCACAGTTGATGCGCACCTCATCGTCGCCAAACAGTTTACCCACCACATAGTTACCAACGTTCAGCCCGGCAATCTCCATCAGGCTGCGGCTGATCAGGCCATCGTTCATCAACAGTTTCAGCTCGCCATTGCTGGTGCCCAGCAGGTCGGCCACCGAATTGCCGGTGCCGGTCAGACTGGCATCCCCGTTGAGCTGGCCGAGACTACGCTGCATGGCGGTGACATCCGGGAACAGCTGACGCAGTTGCAGCTTGCGCGCATGCAGGTCGGCGCGGCCGCGCATCGGTGAGCGATCGCCCTCCAGATGGATGGTCGAATTAATGCTGCCGCCGGCCATGCCGAAGCGCAGCGGATCCAGCAGCAGGTCGCCATTTTTCAGCTGCAGATGGGTATAGAGATCGCTGAGCGGCAGCTTGCTGCTGTGCTCGATACGCTTGCCGCTGAACTTCACGTCAGCATCCATCACATCCCAGTTTTTGGTATCGAACTTGTCATGTGGCAACACGCGATCCGCCGGCTGGGTGCTGGCCTCACCGCGCTGCGCTTTGGCCTGCGCCGTTTTTTCACTGCCTTTGCCGGAGTTAACCCCAATCAGCGGCCCAAGGTCCGCCATACGCAGCTGGTTCGACGTCAGCTCGCCGCTCAGCGTCGGACGCGGTTTGCCCTGACGGTAGCTGAGCGAACCGTGAATATCGCTGTCACCAATATGACCGTTGAATTTTTCGTAGCGGAACAGCGGCCCTTTCTCTTCGTTGAAACGCGCAATCAGATGGCCGTCAGTTTCATACGGTGGCGTGTCCGGCAGCAGCACGCCGGTTAAGCCGTACAGATTTGCCAGCGTGTCGCCGGAGAAGCGCAGCCGCACATCCAGCCCGCCGAGATTGAGCGGATCCTGCAGGGTGCCATCCACGCGCACACGTGTGGTGCCATTGCGTACGTCGAGCTGCAACGGGAACGGCGTGGTTTTGCTGCGCAGCGACAACATACCGCCAATCTTACCGTCGCCATCGAGTTTCTGGTTGTTGTAGGTCCCGCTTGCCTGCCAGCCAAACACAAAATCGCCGGCCCCTTTTTGCTGGTCGTTGCCGCCCGCGACCTGCGCGTACGGCACCGGTTTGCCCAGCGGATTGATCTTTACCGTGACATCGGCTTTGTTGATGGCGTCGCGATAGCGCAGCTGTCCCTGATCGAACAGGATGTTATCAAGGCGGAATGACCATGCCGAAGGCGGCGCGTTGGGGTCGCTGTTTTCGCTGCTGGCGAGGTTGAAGGTCCAGTTATTTTTCTTGTCGGCGGTCTGCACCAGTCGCGCATCCGGCTGCTGCATCTTAATCCACGGCAGGTAAATCTCTTTGTGCAGCAGCGCCAGCGGCGCCAGCGTGGCTTCCACCCGCTGCAAATGCACCATTGTCACTTCCGGCACGCTGGGCGGATTACCGAGCATGACATCGTCAGCGTGCACCTGCGGCCACGGTACCCAGCTGCGCCAGCCTGGCTCTTCGCGATTGCGCACCCAGGCCACGCCAAGATCGCCGCGAATAGCGAACGGTCGGTTCAGTTCTGCCGAGACTTTCTGGTTGATGGTTGGCTTCAGGCGGTTCCAGTCAAAGGTGGCGATAATCACCACGACCACCACAACCAGCAACAATAAAATCCCGACCACCCAGCTAATTATTTTTCCTGTACGCGACATTTTGCCTCCTCCTTGCCCTTCCACGTCTCCTTAAAGATAGTCGAGACGCGGCAGAACGGAATTACGGAAGCTCAAGTACCAGGTTTTCCAGCTGGTTAAACGGCAGCGGACGTGAAAAATAATAGCCCTGTGCGGCCATGGCGGGCGAGTTGCGTACCTGCTGCCACTCCTCCTCGTTTTCCACCCCTTCGACGATCACGCCGTTACAGTAACGGTTAATCAGCGCCAGCAGCATGGAGAACAGCGAGCGCCCTTCATCACTGGCGCGCAGCAGCATAAACAGCTCGCGCGAGAGCTTGATGTAGTCGTAGCGCAGTTCGGTCAGCGCGGAGAAGTTGGCCATGCCGGACCCAAAGTCATCCAGCCACAGCGGGCCCAGCTCCGGCATCTGTGCCACCATCTCTTCCTGCGGCAGCGCGTGGTGCTCGGTCAGTTCGAAGCGCACCCACGGCAGCTGAACGATCAGCGCGCGCACGGGCGCATGCTGCTGAATGGCCAGTAACGTGGGCCCATCAATATTGACGGAGGCCACCAGCTGACGCTGGCTGAAGAAGGAAGCCCACTGTAATAACAGTTCAAGCTGCTCCTGGACGATGTCGAGACGCTGGGCAATGGTCAACGCCTCGAAATAGTCTTCGGGTGACACGTTTTGCTCCGGTGCGGCGGGATGCACCACGGCGGTAAGCAGTTCAATAGCCAGTAAGCGGCCAGAAACCTGGTAAATCGGCTGGAAAGTGTAGCACCGTTGGCACTGCTGCCAGTAGAGACGGGTTTCCTGTTGTTGCTCAAGTTCGGGAGAAAAAGGCAGCCGATGACTCAAATTCTTCATCACCATGGTGTTTTCCTGGTTGGTATTGAGTGCCTGCAAATAGCATCTCAGTGGCAAGTATCGGCTCTCCCCTGGATAACTTTATTGGTCTGCGCAGCCACACGAGCTGTTGAGTCTAGCAGCGTGTCTGCGGCTTAATCGGCAAAACAACCCCCGGTTTGGCCGCTAAATCGGTGCAGAAGCGCGGTTTTACGCCTTAAGGCAAATTAAAACAGCGTTTTAAAAAGCATTGACGACTGCCATACCAGACGCGAGACTAGAGCGCAGCATTCACTACAGGCCAAACACCATGACGCAGAAAACCATCGCCATTATTGGCGAATGCATGATTGAGCTGTCCGAAAAAGGTGAGAACATCAAACGCGGCTTTGGCGGCGATACGCTGAATACCGCGGTCTATCTGGCACGGCAGAGCGATTCCAGCCAGCTGCGTGTGGAGTATGTCACCGCGCTTGGCACCGACAGCTTCAGCGACCAGATGATCGCGGCCTGGCAGCAGGAGCAGGTGCACACGCAGCTGGTGCAGCGCCTGCCGGACAAAATGCCCGGGCTTTACTTCATCGAAACCGATGCCCACGGCGAGCGCACCTTTTGGTACTGGCGCAGCGATGCTGCCGCGCGCTTCTGGCTGGATAGCCCGCAGGCCGGGGCCATCTGTCAGCAGCTGGCGCATTACGACTATCTCTACCTGAGCGGCATCAGCCTGGCGATTCTGCCTGAGGCCAGCCGCGAAAAGCTGATGGCTCTGCTCAGTGCCTGCCGGCAAAACGGTGGCACCGTGATTTTTGACAACAACTACCGGCCGCGTCTGTGGGCGGATAGCGCCAGTGCGCAGCAGGCGTATGCGGCGATGCTACGCCACACCGATATCGCCTTCCTGACGCTGGATGATGAACACCTGCTGTGGGGCGAACAGCCGCTGGGGGACGTGATTGCGCGCACGCGCGCCGCCGGCGTGCAGGAGATTGTGATCAAACGTGGTGCCGACTCCTGCCTGGTAGCGTGCGGCGACGAGCCGCTGCGGGACGTTGCGGCCATCAAACTGGCTCCGGCGCAGATTGTCGATACCACCGCCGCAGGTGACTCCTTCAGCGCCGGTTATCTGGCGGTGCGCCTCGCGGGTGGCAGCGTGGAGCAGGCCGCAGCGCGCGGCCATCTCACCGCCAGTACGGTGATCCAGCATCGCGGCGCGATTATTCCGCCCAGCGCGATGCCAAAAACCGTTTAACACCGCACACGATTGTCGCGCCGCGCTGCCTGCTGCGCGTCGCGACAATTTCCCCTCTGCCCTGACGAGAAATTGATTATTACGCTGAAAAATATCACCGCGAAAATTTGGCTTAATGACGCAGATTCACCGGGCAATTTTTACTAACGACGCACGCCATCCAGCCTCCTCTCTGCCTGACGCTCACCACTTAAATGCCGCTAATCAGACTGATTTAAATTCAATGCATTACGACGATAAACCCGACCGCCAGGCATAGTCCGAAACTGGCGACGCCGGCGGTTTTCGGCTGGACGATCGCGCGAAAAAAGACCATGTTTTAATCAACCACAGCAGGAAGCTGTCAGGTCGACCGCGAACACAATAACGACAACATGACTCGCTCAGGACAGATTTATGCACACAGAAATTATCAATATCTGGCCGCACGGCGACGCGCCAGGCGCGAGTGACTCGCGCGCTCAGCCGCAGATCGTCGATTTGGCCAGAGAGTTCGAACCTTACGACCGCGCCGCCACCGGTGTGCGCTGCCCGGAGATGGCGATCTGGCATCCGGAAACCTCAAACGGTATCACCCTGCTGGTGGCACCGGGCGGCGGGTATCAGCGCGTACTGATCGACCGCGAAGGCAGCGCCCTCGCCACCTTTTTCACCTCGATGGGCTACACGCTGGCGGTAATGACCTATCGCCTGCCGTACGACGGCCATCATGAAGGACCGGATGCGCCGCTGGCCGATGCCCAGCGTGCGGTGCGCGTGCTGCGCGAGCGCTCACAGCGCGGCCTGAACGGTAAGTACATCGTGATGATGGGCTTTTCCGCCGGCGGACACGTGGCCGCCAGCCTCGGCACCCGCTTTGGCGAAAAAATCTATCCGCTGCAGGATCAGGCCGACAGCCTGTCACCGCGGCCTGATGCAATGGTGCTGCTCTATCCGGTCATCAGCATGCGCGACGGTCTGGCGCATGAAAGTTCACGCACCCGCCTGCTGGGCGCGTGGCCGGATCAGAAAAGCATTGATGCTTATTCGCTGGAGACGCGCGTGCACGGCCAGACGCCGCCGACGCTGCTGATCCACGCCGCTGACGATGAGACGGTTTCCGTTAATAACAGCATGGTGTTTTTTAGTGCCCTGCGGGAGCACAAGGTGCCGGCGGAAATTCACTTTTATCAGAAAGGCGGCCACGGCTTTGGGATTCGTGGCGTGGCGGATCTGCCGCTGGCCAGCTGGCCGATGCTGGTGACCGAATGGCTGCGCGCAAAGACCTGATGCCCCTGCTACGTTGAACCGCAGCGGCGCTGGCGGCGCGCGTTCATCCCGGTCGCTTACGTAAGCTTCTGAGGATGACACCCGTGCCGCCTTACTGCAGCGCACCTTATTGCGGGGATTCATGCGCCCTGGGTCATGACGAGGGTTGAGCCTGATCGGTCGCGCTCGCGCTGCCATTATTTTCGGGTTTAGCCTCATCCGGGGTAGCGGCGGCGGCAGGCGCATCCGGAACCTTCATCACCTTGTCCCAGCTGTCCTGCAGCATCCTGACGTTGGTTTCGGGCTCACCCTGCGGCTGAATCAGCACCATGGTCAGCTCCTGCGTTAACTGCTGGCGCAACTCCTGGTTGAGCTGGTCGCGCGTTAACTCACTGAGAAACGCCTGACGCAGTTTCTGGTACTGCTCCGGCGCGATATCCACCACGGAATTCTGCTGCGAGCGCAAACGTTGCCCCATCAGAATATCGGTGTCGGTGCGCGCGTAGGTGGCAAACAGTTTGTTCAGTTCCAGCAGCTTTTGCGCCATCAGCGCATCAAACTCCTCCTGCGGCAGACCTTTATCACGCACGGTGGCCAGCTCACGCGCCACCTGGTTCAGGTTCTGCGCCAGCGACGCGTTAGGCGAATCCATGTTAATGGCGCACTGCGCACGCTGATACAGCACGCGACAGTCGAAGCCAACCTGCACGTTTTGCGCTTTGCTGTCGGCCAGCGCGCGCTGGACGTGCCAGAACAGCGCTTCGCGCGCCAGATCGCTCTGCCAGTAGCGCTGCAGATTCTGCGAGTCGCGGATTGGCTGCCATGGCGTATCCCACACCAGCGACAGGCGATCCTGCATCATGCCGCCGTTAACCAGGTTGATTGGCTGATGCGGCAGCGGCGACAGCGTGGGCAGCGCCGCGGGCGCCACCCGTTTGCCTTGCAGTGGCGAGAACGCTTTGTTGATCTGCTCCGCCATGCTGCGGCTATCCACGTTGCCCACCACGTACAGCGTCATGCCGTCCGGCGTGTACCACTGCTGGTAAAACGCATTAAGCTGCGCGATATCCACCGGCGCACGCGGCTGTTCGCCCGGATCATGCGCCAGCATGGTCGACCCTTTCAGGCGATAGCGCCACCACACATCCTGCGTATTGGGCGGCCAGGTTGCGATGGGATCGGTGGCGGTCAGTGCGGTCGACACCACCTGCTCATTGATGGTCATTTTACCGGCGGTGGCCGCCAGCCAGCTGAGCGCCTCTTTCAGCAGCTCCGGCCGGTTGTTCGGCAGGCTGAGATTGTATTGGGTGAAATCATAAGATGAGATGGCCGGCGGCAGCGGTCGCTGCGGATCCATCGCCTGTTGCCACAGTGCGCGCTGCTGATTGGTATCCAGCGCGGTGTTATGCACCATTGCCAGACGCGGTAAAAGATGACTGAACCCGGTTTGCTGGGCGCTTTCCACCAGCGAACCGGTATTAACTATCAGGCGCAGCTCGATGCGATCGCTCGGACGTTGTGGTGTGGTCAGCAGCTGCCAGCTGAAACCATTGTCCAGTTTGCCTTCCTGCCAGGCGGGATCAGGCTGAAGTGTTTCGGCGTGGACGCCGAAGCCAGATGCCGCAAGCAGCCATCCGCCAACCAAAAGCCGAATTCTGGTGCCCTGCATGTGAACCCCTACTCAAACAGATAAACGCTCGTGCGCGCCATAGGCGGCCGCTTTTCAGCGAACCACGGCGGCAGGCTGCCGCCACGTTTATTCAACGACAGACTCTTTGACCACAGGAAGGCCAGGATGTCGCGCGACGAGGAAAAAAATCGGGAAAAAAATCAATGGGGTTATTATGCAAATGCCCGCTGTCAGGGCAAGCGACAGCGGGCATTTCACGACAAATTAACGCAAATAGAGGGTTACGCGCTGGTCTGTGAAGCGTTATTGACCTTTTTCGCTGAAGAAAGCGTCGCTTTCATCTGCGCTTCATCGAGCTGGCCGACCCACTTCGCCACCACCACAGTCGCCACACCGTTACCCACCAGGTTGGTGAGCGCACGGGCTTCCGACATGAAGCGGTCAATGCCGAGAATCAGCGCCAGACCGGCCACCGGCAGATGTCCCACCGCCGACAGCGTTGCCGCCAGCACGATAAAGCCACTGCCGGTCACCCCTGCCGCGCCTTTGGAGGAGAGCAGCAGCACCACTAACAGCGTGATCTGGTGGAAGACATCCATGTGGGCGTTGGTCGCCTGAGCGATAAACACCGCCGCCATGGTCAGGTAAATCGACGTGCCATCGAGGTTGAACGAGTAGCCAGTTGGAATCACCAGCCCGACCACCGATTTCTTACAGCCCAGCTTCTCCATCTTATCCAGCATGCGCGGCAGCGCCGACTCGGACGAAGACGTTCCCAGTACAATCAGCAGCTCTTCTTTGATGTAGGCAACAAACTTAAAGATGTTGAAGCCGGCCCAGCGGGCAATAATGCCCAGCACAATCACCACGAACAGTACGCAGGTGATGTAGAAGCAGATAATCAGCTGACCGAGCTGCACCAGCGATCCGACGCCATATTTACCGATGGTGAACGCCATGGCGCCGAACGCACCAATCGGCGCCAGACGCATGATCATGTTGATCACGCCAAAAATCACCTTCGAGAAGCTCTCGATGACGTTGAACATCACGGTGCCGGCGTTACCGAGGCGATGCAGCGCAAAGCCGAACAGGATAGCGAACAGCAGCACCTGCAGGATGTTACCGCTGGCGAAGGCACCGACCACGCTGTTCGGGATCACGTCCAGCAGGAAGGCAATCACGCCCTGCTGCTCAGCCTGCTGCGCGTAGACCGCAACCGCTTTGGCATCCAGCGTCGCCGGATCGACGTTCATTCCCGCGCCCGGCTGGATCACGTTGACCACCACCAGACCGATAATCAGCGCGATGGTGCTGACAATTTCGAAATAGAGCAGCGCTACTGCGCCGGTCCGTCCAACTGCTTTCATGCTCTCCATGCCGGCAATACCGGTCACCACCGTACAGAAAATCACGGGGGCGATGATCATCTTGATCAGCTTAACGAAGCCATCGCCAAGCGGCTTCATTTGCGCGCCTAACTCAGGGTAGTAGTGGCCTAACAGGACGCCGATGCCGATGGCAACCAGCACCTGAAAGTAGAGGCTTTTGAACAGTTTCATAACAGGTGTCCAGGTATAGACGGCATTCACCGCCATTGTTATGGAGAAACGCATGCGGCAAGCCGCCTGGAAGCGTATGACCTTACCGATGGCGAGGAAAATAACACTCTGTTAACAGGATTAGTATACCCTTACATTCCTTACAAAAGTTACAAAACTCTAACTATGAACTGAAACGCTTCAGCATCCCATAACAGTGCAATTCTGCAAGGAAAATCAATAAATAAGGTGATTATTCAGACGGTGACGAGCTGGCCAGCCAGCGCTGGTTAAACACCGATAACGGCAGGGCTTCAGCATATAAGTAGCCCTGCCCAATGGTAATTCCGCGCGCCAGCAGCCAGTCGCGCTGCTCGGCAGTTTCGACGCCTTCGGCTATCACGTCGAGGTGGATGATATCGGCAATCGCCGCCACGATGCGCACCATGGTGTCATCATCCGGCAGCGCGGCGACAAAACTGCGATCCATTTTTAGCTTATTAACCGGCAGCGCTTTGAACTGATGCAGGTAGTTGAGGTTGGAGTAGCCCATGCCGAAATCATCCAGCGCGACCGCCACCCCGGTTTGCTGCAGCGAGCGCAGCAGCGCCATCGCCTGTTCAGCATCGCCAATCTGCGCGGTTTCGGTGATCTCCAGCACGAAGTTACCCGGCGCAATGCGGTGGCGCTCCAGCAGCCCCTGCAGATGGCTCACCACGCTGGCATCGCGCAGCTGTACTGCGGAGATATTCACGCTGAGCGGCAGATTGATGCCGTGGCGCTGCCAGCCAGCGATAATGCGGCACGCTTCTTCAAATACCCAGCGGCCGAGCGCGGAGATGACGCCAATCTCTTCGGCACTGGCGATGAACTCTTCGGATAAACCATAGCTGCCGTCCGGCATTCGCATGCGCAGCAGCGCTTCTGCGCCGGCCAGCTCGCCGGTGGCCATATTGATTTGCGGCTGCAGATAGAGCGCAAACTGGCCATCCTGCAGGCCCTGCAGGATGTCGTGCTCCTGGGTTAAGCGCTTCTGCGCCCGCTCGGTCAGCGCCGGGTCAAAGAACAGAATCTGGTTTTTACCCTGATGGCGCGCCGACATCATCGCCGACGTGGCGCGCGCCAGCTGTTCGCCTGCGGACACGGTGTTGTCATCGTGCAGCGCCAGGCCAATGCTGGCGTTAGGGCGCAGCTGCAGCTGATACAGGTTCACCGGCTGGTTGATGCGTAGCATCAGGTTGCGCGCCAGCCGCATGG
The DNA here is from genome assembly GCF_016643525.1 of Pantoea sp. Morm. NCBI lineage: Bacteria > Pseudomonadati > Pseudomonadota > Gammaproteobacteria > Enterobacterales > Erwiniaceae > Pantoea > Pantoea sp. Morm. Next base: position 84,416 of record NZ_VOQX01000004.1, read on the forward strand.
CGCGAAACGGGTTGTGCGCACGCTTCATCAGTAGCGCAAAGTCACTCGGTCCGGTCTGTGCCAGCAGCGTATGGTCATCAATGGTACTGCGGATTTTTTCCACCAGCGTCAGCATCAGCGTATCGCGCTGCTCATCGCTCAGGACGCCATTGGCTTCCTGCAGGGTTTCGATGCGGATCACCATCAGCCCCCACGGCTGCTGGCTGTGGCGATGGCGGATGTGCTGATCAAGCAGCGCCAGAAACAGCGCGCGGTTGGGCAAATCGGTCACCGCGAAATGGGTGGTCAGCCGGCTCATCTCATCGTGAATCGACTCCAGCACCTGCTGGTTGCGGTTGTAGCTGCGAATCAGCATGCCGATCTCATCGTCGCGATGATTGTGCGGCAGCGTCAGCTTATGGGTGAGAATGGCGGGCGGCGGCAGCTCCTGCAGCTCACGCGAAATATTACGCAGCGGATGCACGATCAGCCGGTTGATACACCAGCTGATCGCCACGGACAGAATCAGCGCCAGCAGCAGATAGGTGGTGATCATGGTGGACAGCGTGCTGAGCAGGAACTGATAAACGCGCGACGAATCAGCCTGCAGCACCAGATAGGCAATCGGCTTCGGCAGCCCGCTGCGCTCGACCGAATAGAGCGGCAGCGTAATCTGCACCGGCAGTTCGAACAGCCGGGCGACAAAGCGCGGCACCGGTTTCTCCGGCGCGAAGTCGGCGTGCAGCGCCTGGAAGGCGTTCGGCAGCACCACATCGGCGCGCGACAGAATGCCCGCCGGCTTAAGGGTATTCAGAATGCGTTCGGCCTGCGGGATATCGGCTTTGAGCACCGCTTCGGACAGCGGCTGGCGCACGGTATGCGCGACGTTCTCCATCTGCTGGGCGTAATCCACCCTGCGCTGCTGCACAAAATGGAATAACTGGATGACGATAAAAATACAGATGGTGACCAGCGCCACGGCGGACACGGTGGCCATCTGCTTTATCGTTAACGAACGACTGACGCGCAACAAAACCTCTCCTGGCCGCCGGGGGCCGTGACAGTTGCCGGAATGCGCAGCAAGTATATCCCAGGTCAGCATTTTTTTGCGCCGGGATAAAGGCGAAAATCACGCAACTGCCCCGCTTTGCGCGCTGTTTCAGCATTTTGTCAGCCATTAGCGGCGCAGAGACAAAACGGTGCGCGCCAGCCCGCACCGTTTGCCGCTCAGGTTTTACTGCGGATAGGCTACCCAGTCGCCGCCGTTAAGGCGAATCCACGGTTTGCCCTGATACATCATCACGACGGCGTTATCATTTTCCGACACCACCGGCGTCTGCGGCAGGTTATCCGCCAGCACCGACATGTTGACGTTCGGTGCGTTGAAGACCTGACCGTCCACCACCCGCGACACCAGTTCCGAGATGGCCAGCAGGCTGAGCGGCGTATCAATGGTCAGCGGCTGGCCCTGATGCGGGGCTTTCATGCCGACGAATTTGATGCCAACCGGCACGTGGGTGATGCCCGGGCTCGGAATGTCGCGCAGCCCGGACATCTGCATTTTATCCCCCTGCAGTGCCGCACCGTGCTCCGGCACCACCAGCACCATCACCCGGCGTCCCGACTTTTCCAGATTGGTCAGGAAGGTATCGAGCTGGTCGAACAGTACCCGTGCGCGCGGCTGCCACTCGGCGGTGCGGGTGCTGCCCAGCTCGCGCGTACCGTCGTGCAGCGGAATCAGGTTGTAGAAGGTGGCGCTGCGCGCATCGCTGCTTTTGCTGCGGTCATCAAGCCAGCGCTGCATCAGCTGCCCGTCGTTGTACACCGGCGAACCATCAAAAGACGTCAGCTCCGGCGCAATCCCGGCCTGCGACATCAGCGGCGCCTGCATGTTGCCGTCCTCGCGCAGCTCTTTGAGGTAGTTACCGAACACGCCGGTATGGTCCATCATCAGCTGCTGCTTAAAGCCCAGCTTCGCCAGATTATCAAACAGATAGCAGCGCTGGTCGGTGGCTTTATACAGGTTACTGTGTGAGGTCTGGCCGCAGCTGGCGCGCAGCAGGCGAATACCGGCCGGACCGCTGTAGCCGGTGGCGGAGTTGTAGTTGTTCAGCACGATATCAAAGTGCTTCCACAGCGGATGGTCACGCAGCTGCGCCACATCAATGTCTGACCACGCCAGCGAACAGATGTTGATCACCAGAATATCGAACGGCTGCGAATCGGCGGGCAGCGCATCCGGGAAGTGCGTGACGCGCTGGCGTTCGCTGTCGTAAAAGCGATTCAGCCACGCGGTGAGGTTGGCGCTGGTGGGCGGCGCGCTTTGATCGAGTCCCGCCGCGGCCGGGCTGGCGGCCGGTTTGTCATTCAGCGCCACCGGCGGTGCGGCGGCTTTGCTGGGCAGCAGGCTGACCGCCGGGCCGGCGAGCGTCAGTACGTTCAGCCAGATCAGCGCCAGTGACACCAGCACGGTGACGCGAATCCACTGCGCCACGAACAGGTAAATCACCAGCAGCACAAAGGCCGCGCCGATCATTTCCCAGTTAATAAAGCGCTGCAGCAAATCCAGCAGATAGGCCGGCGAGAATCCCGCCACCTGGCTGCCCTGGCTGAGCAGCGAGTTCAGACCCGGCAGCCAGGTATCGTGCCAGAACAGCGCGAAGCCAATCGGCAGCGAAATCCACTGGCGCAGACGATGCAGCCGCGCTGACTTCAGCGGAAACAGCAACCATGCCAGAAACACCAGATTACTCAGTGCATGGAAGTTGAGATAGCCGTACCACAACAGACCAAATTTGATCAGAAAGTAAAAGTTCCAGCCGCCGAGGCCGCGCCAGCGCGCCGCGTGCAGCGTCGAAGGTGTGTTATCCATGTTTATCCGTTTTGGTCGATTGGCGTTGCCACTGCCCTTCCGATTTGAGGGCGCGGGCAGGTAACAGGCGCATCAGCAGGCTGGTGCTGCGCTGCGGCAGCCAGCGTCGCCACAGCGATTTCAGGAACAGTAAAATCAGTAACAGCAGGATCGCCACCTGCACACCATCCATCAGCGTCATACGTGCGGCTCCCCGAGGTCAATGATGATCGGCTGCGGCGTCTGAGGACCGCGCGGCGCGGCCGCTGCCGGCGCGGCTGGTTGCGCAGCGGCCGGTACCGTGAGCGGTTCGAACTGCGCCACCGGCGTCAGCTGCCGCACTTTATTCACCTCCGACAAAATCTGATTGTCGGCAAACCACACCATGCGATTGCTGAACAGCTCGTCGTGCGGCAGGGAAAATATCGATTTCAGGGCAATGTCCAGGTCGTTAAAGCGGCAGGAAGAGAGGAATAAATAGAGCCGATCGTCGACCAGCGTCACCAAATCGCCAAAACGACGCGGTTTACACAGCGTCAGCACCTGCGGCGGCGACAGCTGCGGCACCGGGCGCAGCGCCACCATAAGCCCTTTATCGTTTTCAGGCAGAAGCATATTGTTCATCAACTGCTGTACCGCCGCACAGAAACGCTCCAGCGGCAAATAGCCTTTCTGCTGCAGCGGCTGTAGCGCCTGCACCAGCGCCGGCAGATCGGCCGGCACGTGGCGGGTAAACTGCTGGCCCTGCACGCCTTCCAGTGTAGTCAGCAAGCGCGACAGCGGCGCCGCCGTTGGGACAATGCTGTTAACGCCGCACGCCAGCAGCAAACGTTCATCACTGTAGCGCAGGCTGGTACCGAGTTCCCGCACCACGATTTTCAGCGCGTTGCCACGCGAGCGCCGCAAACCATGGACCATGCTCGCCAGAGTCGGCACATCCTGATTATGGGCCAGGCTAAAGATGACCGTGGCGGCGTTGGCCTGCTGCCCGCGCGCATACACGCTCTCGTTATCGCTGAACAGTTGCCACTGCGCGGAAAGCGGCGGCGCCCCTTCCAGCACATCCTGCTGTGCCAGAAACTGGTTTTCATCATTGAGGCTCAGCGGCTGCGACGCGGCGGCTTCAGCCTGCGCAATAAACTGATTATCAATACAGTTCAGGCGGATAGCGCGGTCGGCCAGCAATTTATCGGCCGAGTACCACCAGTTAATTCGATATTGCCAGCTATCCTGCTGAAATTCTAAATGGGCGACACCATCAAGCTGACGAAAATAACGCTGCAGATGATTGCGCAGGGGAATAATTGCGGTTCCGCAGGTGATCATTAGCAGCGTCATTTGTTTTTTTAACAGAACCCGGCGCAAGCCTTTTATCCACACGGTCAGTTCATCCGGGGTTAATTTGTTCCACAGCGCCGCCTGACTATAAAACATGACCAGACCGCTACGTTTATTCATTACGCGCGCCATATCGCTGGCCAGATGTTGCAGGCTGGCTTTATTGGCAGGCAGCGAAAATAAGGGAATACGCGCCGGACCGCCGGGCGGATCGGGCGTTAACAGCGCCTGCGGGGGTTCATCCGCGCTCACCAGCGTGGCCGCCTTTTGCTGGCTAACCACCTGACGTAACAGTGTTCGTGCGTCTTCGGGCCGCTGACAGGTTATCCAGTAAAATCCCGGCGTCTGCAGGGCGATTAATTCCTGTTGTACCTGCTGCAGGCCAAGCGTAAAAAGATTTTTCATATAAGCGTCGCGATCTGTGCAATCCAGGCTAATTTAATATAGACGGCAATAACTCGAATTGCTGAAATAAAAAAGCTGCGCACGCGCCAGACTGTTTGAACTTTACCGGGCCAGAAATCGCTGGCTGCGGTTTATACGCGACAAGAAAAATATCACCCCTCTTTATCCGTTGTCGTTTCTTTGGTGGCAAAAAGTAATGAAAACTGAAAATGCTTTTTCACTGATCGCTGTCGGCAGCGAAGATCAGGATGATATTAACGCCCTGAGTGACGCCTTTTCACTGAAGGCGTTTCGCTATATTGATATTGCCCGTGAAGCGCGTCTGCAACAGTTGCTGTCGCGCTGGCCGTTGTTGCAGGAATGCACGCAGGGACCGGAGTCACCACGCTAATGCCGGTTCTCGCCTTACAGGGGCTGCGTGGCGGGTGTGGCGCGACGGCACTCAGTGCCGCGCTGGGCTGGGCGCTAAACGCGCTGCAGCAGTCGGTGCTGCTTATCGACCTTTCGCCAGCCAACCAACTGGCGGCCCACTTTAATCTGCCGCTCGACACGCCGCACGGCTGGCTGCGTGCGCAGCTGGATAACCAGCCGTGGCAGCACAGCGCGCTGCGCTATCAGCCGGGGCTGGATTTCCTGCCGTCTGGCACGCTCACGCATCAGCAGACCTTATCCTTAACCGCAGCGACAGCCGAAATTGCACAACCGCTGCTTAAGGCTTTGCCGGCCCTGAAACAGCGCTATCAGTGGATTATTTTCGACCTTCCGGCGGATCTGCTGCCGTGGCAGCAGGCGTTCATCCCGGCCGCCGATCGGCTGCTTCAGCTGTTAACGCTGGATGCCAACTGCCAGCTGCGCCTGCACCGCGCGCACTTTTCGCCGCAGACACTGTTTCTGATTAACCAGTTCAACGCCAACAGCCAGCTGCAGCAGGATCTGCATCAGCTGTGGCTGCGCTCGCTTAAAAACCTGATTCCACAGGTGATCCACCGCGATGAAGCGCTAGCGGAAGCGCTGATGATGAAACAGCCAGTGGGCGCCTGGCGTCCGCATGCGCTGGCCAGCGAAGAGATCAATACGCTGGCCAACTGGCTGCTGCTGCATGTTGCCGGAGGTGGCGCATGAATGCGCTGCGCTGGCTGCTGGTGCCGCAGGCCTCGCAGGCATTGCAGCAGCGCGCGCGCCTGGCGCGTCAGCACGGCGCCGGGCGGTTAACGGTCGCGCTGCATCTGCTGTGGTGCGTGCTCGCCTGGTCGCTGCTGCGGCTGGAAACGCCGGCGTGGCAGCGCGTGCTGCAGCAGCGCCAGCGCTACTTTCCGCATATCTCTCCGCTGCGCCCGCGTCCGCTCGATATTGTGCGCTATGCACTCCAGAGCCTGTGGCTGCTTATCATGCTGCCGCTGGACGGCAGCGCGCGCAGCGAGCGTAAACGTTTTAACGCCTTTGGCTCGCTGTTCCGCTGGCGCCAGCAGCTGTATCAATGGCTGGCGCAGCTGCCGGCGCGGCTGGAACACAGCGGCGTGCCGCAGCGCAGCGAACGCTGGCTGCAGCGCCTGCCACGGCGCGTGCGTCAGTTGCTGTTCATCGTAGTGGCGATCGCCGCCAGCCTGCTGGCGCTGCTGTGCATCTCGCAGCCGTTTGATATCACCACCCAGTTTGTGTTTGTGCTGCTGCTGTGGGCGCTGGCCATGCTGGTGCGCCGTATGCCGGGCCGGCTGGTGACCATCATGCTGATTGTGCTGTCGCTCACCATCTCCTGCCGCTATCTGTGGTGGCGCTATACGGAAACCCTCAACTGGGACGATCCGCTCAGCCTGACGTTTGGTCTGCTGCTGATTGGCGCGGAAACCTACGCGTGGACAGTACTGGTGCTGGGCTATTTCCAGACGCTGTGGCCGCTCAACCGCCAGCCGGTCTCTATGCCGCCGGAGATCGCCAGCTGGCCCAGCGTCGATATTCTGGTGCCGACCTACAACGAGCCGCTCAGCGTGGTCAAACCCACCATCTATGCTGCGCTGGGCATCGACTGGCCGCAGGATAAACTCAACATCTATATTCTTGATGACGGCACGCGCGAGGAGTTCCGCGAGTTTGCCGCCAGCGTGGGCGTCAATTACGTGGTGCGCCCCAGCCACGAACACGCCAAGGCCGGCAACATCAACCATGCGCTGAAAACCACCTGCCGCAGCGAATACGTGGCGATTTTTGACTGCGACCACGTGGCGACGCGCTCATTCCTGCAGCTCACCATGGGCTGGTTCCTGAAAGATCACCGGCTGGGCATGCTGCAGACACCGCACCACTTCTTCTCGCCAGACCCGTTTGAGCGCAACCTCGGCCGTTTCCGCCAGACGCCGAATGAAGGCTCGCTGTTTTACGGTCTGGTGCAGGATGGTAACGACACCTGGGATGCCGCCTTTTTCTGCGGCTCCTGCGCAGTGCTGCGCCGCAGCGCGCTGGATGAGATTGGCGGCATCGCGGTAGAGACCGTTACCGAAGATGCGCACACCTCGCTGCGACTGCACCGCCGCGGATACACCTCGGCCTACATCCGCATTCCTCAGGCTGCCGGGCTGGCGACCGAAAGTCTGTCAGCGCATATTGGCCAGCGCATCCGCTGGGCGCGCGGCATGGTGCAGATCTTCCGTCTCGATAATCCGCTGTTTGGCAAAGGGCTGAAGCTGGTACAGCGGCTGTGTTACGCCAACGCCATGCTGCACTTTCTTGCCGGTATCCCCCGGCTGATCTTTCTGCTGGCGCCGCTGGCGTTCCTGCTGTGCCATGCCTACATCATCTATGCGCCCGCGCTGGCCATCGCCATCTACGTGCTGCCGCACATGGTGCATACCAGCCTGACCAACTCGCGCATCCAGGGGCGCTGGCGCCACTCGTTCTGGAGCGAGGTATATGAAACCGTGCTCGCCTGGTACATCGCCCGCCCCACCACCGTCGCGCTGTTTAATCCGCACAAAGGCAAATTCAACGTGACCGCCAAAGGGGGCCTGGTAGAAGAGCGCCATCTCGACTGGGTGATCACCAAACCCTATATGCTGCTGGTGCTGCTGAACATTGCCGGTATCGGCATGGGCTTCTGGCGCATGGCGCACGGCCCGGCCAATGAGCTGCTCACCATCTGGGTCAGTCTGGTGTGGGTGGTTTACAACATGATTATTCTCGGCGGCGCGGTGGCGGTGTCGGTGGAAGCGCGTCAAATCCGTGAAGCGCACCGCGTGGAGATCGCCATGCCGGCGGCGCTGGCACGCGCCGATGGTCATATGCTGCCGTGCACGCTGCGCGACTACTCTGACGGCGGCGTGGGCGTCGAACTGCGCGAGCCGGATGCACTGCGCGAGAACGAAAGCGTCTCGCTGCTGCTGCGGCGCGGACAGCAGGAGTTCAGCTTCCCGTGCCAGGTACAGCGCGTATTTGGCCGCCGCGCGGGTATCCGCCTGCACCAGCTCTCCACCCGCCAGCACATCGAATTTATTCAGTGCACCTTTGCGCGCGCCGATACCTGGGCGCTGTGGCAGGACGGTTTTCCGGAGGATAAACCGGTGCAGAGCCTGGCGGACATTATGCTGCTCGGCTTCAAAGGCTATTTGCGGCTGGCGGAGTATGGTCCGGCACCGCTGCGCCGCCTGTTCCGTGGCCTGACCGCCGGACTGCACTGGCTGGCAACGCTGTTGCCGCACAACGTCCGTCCGCGACCGGCAACGCTCAACACTGATTTTACCTAAGCTGATGATATGACCATGACGAGAAAACTGAGTTGGTTCACCGCCCTGCTGCTGGGCACGGCGTCTCTGGCGCAGGCGGCACTTCCGGCGGCGCTTCCTGCTGCACCGCCTGCGGCAACCTCTGCGCCGCTGTCCGACGTGAACCAACCGCTCGATACCAGCGCCCCGCTGCGCGATAGCCAGCTGCTGTTTACCCAGGTGGCACCGCCGCCGGGTAGCATGACGCTGCGCGGCACTGTCCCCACCAGCCAGATTGAGTTCGGCGTGCGCAGCGACGAAGTGGTCACGCGCGCGCTGCTGACGCTCAACTACCGGCCTTCGCCGGCGCTGCTGCCGACGCAGTCGCAGCTCAAGGTGTATCTCAACGATGAACTGGTGGGACTGGTCACCGTCACCGCCGATCAGCTCGGCAAAGAGAACCAGACGCAGCTGGCGATCGACCCGCGCTACATTAGCGATTTCAACCGCATCCGTCTGGAACTGGTCGGCCACTACGCCAACGTGTGTGAAAACCCGGCCAACAGCACCATCTGGCTGGATATCGGTAAAGCGAGCAAACTGGACCTGACGCTGCAGAAGCTGCCGCTGAAAAACGATCTCTCCCATTTCCCGGAGCCATTCTTTGACGCGCGCGACAACCGGCCGCTGCAGCTGCCGATGGTCTTCAGCGGCCAGCCGGATGTGCAGCAACAGCGTGCGGCAGGCCTGCTGGCCTCGTGGTTCGGTAGCCAGGCGCAGTGGCGCGGCCAGTCCTTCCCGGTGCTGTATAACCAGCTGCCGGAAGGACAGCATGCGGTGGTGTTCGCCACCAACGATCGCCGGCCGGACTTCCTGCAAACGCTGCCGCCGGTGGACAAACCCACCGTGGAAATGGTCAGCCAGCCGGACAATCCCTATCAGAAGATGCTGCTGATTCTCGGCCGCGACGATAACGATCTGATCACTGCAGTAGAGGGCATTGCGCAGGGCGAACTGCTGCTGCGCGGCGAGCGCGCCACCATCGACAGTGTGAAACTGCTGGCCCCGCGCCAGCCGTACGATGCGCCAAACTGGGTACGCACCGATCGCCGCACCACCTTTGGTGAACTGACGCAGTATCAGAACCAGCTGCAGGCTGATGGCCTGCAACCCAACCCGATTAGCCTGACGCTCAACCTGCCGCCGGATCTGTTCCTGGTGCGCGCACGCGGCATTGATATGGACCTGATCTATCGCTACACCTCACCGGTGCAGCAGGACGGCTCACGGCTGGCGGTGCATCTCAATAATCAGTTCATGCAGGATTATCCGCTGACCAGTAAAGATGGCGCGGGCCAGCAGCTGATGCGCATTCCGCTGATGCAGGGCCTGCAGGACAACAGCCGTCAGCTGACCATTCCGGCACTGCGTCTCGGTGTGGTGAACCAGCTGCGCTTTGATTTTGACTACGCCAATACCTTTATCGGCGGCACTGCCGATGGCCGCTGTGAAACCGTCACCCCCGTCGCGCATCATGCGGTGATCGACGATCGCTCCAGCATCGATTTCTCCGGCTATCGTCACTACATCGAAATGCCTTCGCTCGGCGCGTTTGCCAGCGCTGGCTTCCCGTTCAGCCGCTTCGCCGATCTGGCGCAAACCCTGGTGCTGGTGCCGGCAAAACCGGAGAGCGGCGAAGTCAGTACGCTGCTTGACGCGCTGGGGGCGATCGGCGCCCAGACCGGCTATCCGGCACTGCGCGTGCAAATGAGCGATGACTGGCGCAACGCCAAAGACCACGATGCCGATCTGCTGCTGATCGGCAGCATTCCGCCGGATCTGCAGGCGGACACGGCGATCAATCTGCTGGTGGATCGCACGCGCAGCACCCTCAACATGCCATCGCGCCCGGGCAGCGCGCCCAACGTGCCACTGTCAGCCAGCGAGCGCACCGCCGAAAGCCAGACCGGCATCAGTTCGCGCGGTCCGCTCGGCGCTCTGGTTGGCTTCCAGTCGCCGTTTCACGATCAGCGCAGTGTGGTGGCGCTGCTGGCTGACAGCCCGCGCGGCTGGGATTTGCTGAATGCAGCGCTGCGCGACAGCGGTAAGCGCGCGGCGATGTTCGGTTCCGTCAGCATCGTCCGGGAGTCCGGCGTCAACAGCGTGCGCGTGGGCGATACCTACTTTGTCGGGCATCTGCCGTGGTGGGAGCGGCTGTGGAATCTGCTGGCCACCCATCCGGTATGGCTGGCCGTGTGTGCCGTGCTGGTGGTGATCCTGTTCGCCCTGATGGCCTGGCGCCTGATGCGCATGGTGAGCCGTCGCCGCCTGGCTGAGCTGGATGACGATGAATAAGTTACCGCTTGCGCTGCTGATCGCCAGTGCGCTGGCCGGCAGCGTGGCGGCCGCGCCCGGTCCGCAGGTGGCGCCGGTGGCGTGGCTGCTGATGCAGATTCGTACCGGCGAATCCACCAACAAATACGATTTGGTGCAGCAGTCGCTGTACCGGCTGGAAAAAATCGATCCGGATAACCCGCAGGTGCTGGCGGCACGCATTCGTATGGCGCTGCGTCAGGGCGATCAGGCCAAAGCGCAGCAGCTGTTCGATGCGCTGCAAAAGGCTGCGCCGGATGACGCCGCCACACGCGAATCTGCGGCAGGTTTGCGCCTGATGAGCCCCGAAGGGCGTCAGCAGCTGCAGCAGGCGCGGCTGCTGGCCACCGCCGGACGGCTGCCGGAGGCCAAAGCAGCGTGGGATGCGCTGTTTCACGGCGTCTTTCCCGATGTAAACACCGAACTGGAGTACTGGCGACTGGTGGCGCGCCTGCCGGGCCAGCAGCCGCTCGCCTGGCGTCAGTTGCAGGCGCTGGAGCAGCGTTATCCGGGCAATATCGGCGTCGAGCTACAGCTGGCGCGCATGGCGTTTGATAATAATCAGCCGGATCAGGCGGTGACCCAGCTGCGTCAGCTGGCCAACCGCGACGGCGGCCGCGATGCCGCGTCCGAACTGTGGCTGCAGCAGATCCAGAACCAGCCGGTAAGCGAGCGCAGCGTTGCCAGCCTGCAGCAGTATCTGCAGGTGTTCACCAGCGGCGATGCGCAACAGCGCGGAGCGGATGAGCTGGCGCGTCAGCAAAAAATGCTGGCCGATCCGGCCTTCCGCCAGCGCATGCGCGGCCTGGCGCTGGTCGAAGCTGGCGGCGGCGCGGCGGCAATCGGCGCATTACAGGCGGCGCTGAAGGCCAATCCGGACGACGCCGAACTGCTCGGTGCCATGGGCCAGGCGCAGGCGCGTGCCGGTCACCGCGCCGCCGCCATCAGCTGGCTACAGAAAGCGATTCAGGCGGGCCAGGCCAGCACGCAAATCGGCAAGTGGCAGTCCCTGTTACAGACCAATCGTTACTGGCTGGCCATCGACAGCGGCGACGCGGCGCTGAAGCAGGGGGATTTGTCCGGCGCTGAGCAGCAGTACCGCAGCGCGCAGGCCATCGACAGCAATGATAGCTGGGCGCTCATCGGCCTCGGTGATGTGGCGCAGGCGCGTAAAAACAGCGCGTTAGCCCGGCAGTACTGGCAGCAGGCGCTGCGCCTTGACCGCAGCAACGGCACGGCGCAGCAGCGCCTGAGCAATTTACGTATTGAGAGCCTGCTGGCCGACGCAGACACGCTGGCGCAGCAGCAGCAATGGCCGCAGGCGGTAGCGAAATACCGTGAGGCGGCTCAGGCGCGACCGGATGATGTCTGGCTGGCCTGGCGGCTGGCCAGTGCGCTACGCAGCAGCGGTGACAACCAGGCAGGCGCCGCGGTAATGGCCGCGATGGTGCGCCAGCAGCCGCAGCAGCCAGCCGCGCTGTATGCCACGGCACTGTGGCAGTCATCCGGCGACGACGATGCCGCCGCGCTGGCCACGCTGCACCGTTTACCCACCGCCCGCTGGGACAGCAACATGCATGAACTGGCGGATCGCCTGGCGCAAAACCAGGCGTTCGGGCGTGCCGGGGAGCTACGCGCCCGCGGTGATGAAGCCGTCGCCATCCGCTTGCTGCAACAGCAGCCGGCCTCGCCGCGCCGCGACATTACGCTGGCCGACTGGGCGCTGGAGCGGGGCGATGCCACAACAGCGCTGGCCGGTTATCAGCAGGTGCTGCAGCAGGACGCCAGCAACAACGATGCCGCGCTCGGCCGCATCGAGGCGCTGCTGGCGCTGCAGCGCACCACCGAAGCGCGCGCAGCGCTGCACAGCCTGCCGGACAGCGTGGCGCAGCAGAGCCTGAACAGCGGCCGGCGCGTGGCACTCGCCTGGCAAAACAGCGGCGATCTCCTCAAAGCGCAACAGTTGTTCAGCGTGCTGAAAACCCGCGCCGCCGCTGTCGCGCCGTCACAGGAAAAAGCGCTGGTGCTGCGTGATGCCGCGCGGCTGGAGAGACAGCAGCGTCAGCCCGCGCTGGCACAGCAGGATTACCGCGCGGCCATGGTCGCCAGCGGCATCACGCCAGCGCTGCCAGACGATAACGCCCGCTATACCCGGCTGACGCGCGCGCAGGCCCAGGACGACTGGCTGAAGCGCAGCATTCGCAGCGACGCCGCTGACCTGTATCGCCAGCAGGACACCACTGTGACGCTGGAACAGGACTACTCGCGCGATAAGGGCAACGGTGGCACCTCTGACTTTACCGCCCATACCACCATGCTGCAGGCGGAAACCCCGCTGGCCGATGGCCGCAGCTTTGTGCGCGTCGATCACGTACAGGTGTCTGCCGGAACATTTTCCACCACTGATGGCAGCCACAGTGAAAAGTTCGGCAGCTGTAACGACGCCAACGTCGGGGGCTGCCGGCGCGATTTCACCCAGCGGGACGAAGGCACCGCGCTGGGCGTCGGCTGGCACAACGATCGCTGGTCAGCCGATATCGGCACCACGCCGCTCGGTTTCACCGTCACTAACTGGGTCGGCGGCGTAAGCTGGAAGACCGACATCGACGATCTCGGGGTGACCTTTACCGCTTCACGTCGCCCGATCTCCAGTTCGCTGCTGGCTTACGCCGGCGCGCGCGATCCGGCCACTAACGGCGGCAAAAACTGGGGCGGCGTCGTCGCGACCGGCGGCGGCATCGGCCTGGGTTACGATCGGGGCGGCGCGCACGGGATGTGGGCCGATCTCAGCGCCCATCAAATCAGCGGTGAAAACGTGGCGGATAACAGCCGCGAACGGCTGATGGCAGGCTATTACTACAAGCTGATCAATAGCGACAACCAGCGCGCCACCATCGGCCTGAACAGTATGCTGTGGCACTATCAGAAAGATTTGAGCGACTACACCTTTGGCCAGGGCGGCTATTACAGCCCGCAGCGCTACTTCTCGCTGGCGGTGCCGCTGACCTGGCGTCAGCGCACGGAAAACTGGTCGTATGAACTCGGCGGCTCGGTGTCGTGGTCACAGTCAACCACCGACGCTCAGGCGCGCTACCCGGTGAATCCCGGCTTTACGCTGGCCAGCAATCCGTCATCGGACAGCAGTTCCGGACGCGGTTTCGGCTATACCGTGCAGGCGTTGATAGAGCGGCGCATCACGCCGCACTGGTCGCTGGGTTTGGCCATGGACATTCAGCAGGCGAAAGATTACACCCCAAGCCACGGGCTGCTGTATGTGCGCTACTCAATGGCCGGCTGGAACGGCGACATGGATATGCCACCACAGCCACTGGAACCGTATGCGGATTTTAAATAAGCACACGAAAATGAAAAGGTCGCCATAAATGGCGACCCTACAAGATAGTTGCGTGGTTTTTACAGGGTGCGCTTTGATGCGCTCCGGTATAAATCCCGACGGGTGCAGGTAGCGTTCGGCTATCGCTTCTCCTGATAAGCCAGCCAGGTCAGCAGTTGCAGGCTGGCGGAGAAATAGTTTTGCTCCGGCGCTAAGCGGTCGCTGAGGTAGCCGGTTTGGTTGAGCGTCAGGTCGCGCACCGCGGTCAGGCCACCTTCCATATTGTAAGGTGCCGGGGTATTGGCCAGCACATCAAACCACGCTGGCGTGGTGTCGCGCGCGTAGCCCTGCCAGACGCGCTGGAAGGGCACCAGCCGCAGGCTTTGCGGATCGTACCACCAGATATTCAGCGGAATACGAATCGCGTCATAGCTGAAGCGGTTGGAATAGCCGACCGCCGGCGCGACGGAGCCATCGGCGTTCAGCGCCACCCAGTCCAGCGGCAGGCCGGTTTTGCCAAACTGCATGTCGCCCAGCAGCGCAAGGCCATCATCAATCAGCGTGTTCCACACGCGCAGATGGCTGTGCTGCGCAAACTCCTGCCATGCGGCGAACAGGAAATAGGAAGGGTTAAGCACCACATAGCTGGTTTTATTGAAGCCCTGCGCGCCCGGCAGCATCACCTTGCGGCCGGCGTAGTCGATCACCGTTAGCTTGATGACCGCGCGCTGAATGCGATCCGACGCCTGCTGATAATCACCGCCCCACTTCTGCGCCGCGCGCTGCAGCGCCCAGGCGATCAGCACATCCCCGTCCGAAGCATCATTTTTATCGGCGATGGGATCGGCTGCGCCTGGCGTATAGCGCCAGTAGAACAGGTCATTCTGCGGATTGCGCAGATGGGTACGCGTCCACTGCCACAGCAAATCAAAGGTGGCGCGATCGTTATACGCCACCGCCAGCAGCATGCCGTAACCCTGACCTTCGGTGTGGCTGACGTTATTGTTGGCCGTATCGCTGATGCGGCCGTCGCTGCTCATAAAGCGGCTTTTGTAACTGCTCCAGCCATCGGCCGCCGCCTGAGCACTGAAAAATATCACCATGAAACACAGCATCCACTGACGCCAGAACCGCATCACTCTCATCACAGCTTCCTATTGGTATCGATAATGCAGCGTGCCGCCGTCGATTTTTTCCAGCGTCAGCGGCACCGCCGCACTGCCACCCTGCGCGCGCAGCCACTGCGCGTACACGCCGGCCAGCACTGCGCTCAGCGCCAGCTGCCAGCGTTCCGCATCAACCTGACTGTCGCCCTGCGGCAGGGCATGGTGCTCAAGCATAATCGCGTTCTGCTGCGGCTGTAGCTGAACAAAGCCCCAGTTAAAGCGCGCCAGCTGGAGATTAATTTCGCGCTCCAGATCCTGCACGGTGCGCGCCTCCGGCAAAGGATAGCGCGTTGCCAGCAATTCGCCCACGCCGTTGAGGAAGGCTTCCGCCTCCGCGCCAGCGTTGTCCAGCATGCTCTCAATCATCACGCTGACCAGATCAAACCAGCCCGGCTGATACGGATGGCTGATGCGTGCGCCCGGTTGCTCACTCATTAGTTGTCTCCAAACAGATAACGGAAGTACAGATTGGCTGTGCTTTCGTTGTAATCGCCAAAGGTGTCATAGCCGAGCTGGCCGCCGATGGTGACATCTTTATTAATCTTATAATCGGCACCGGCGTGCAGGTTATAGCCGATGCCGTTTTTGCTCTCACCGCTGTAGTAGGCGCTTTTGACAAAGCCCTGATCGGCGAGGCTTTGCAGCTGGGACTGCAGCGACGGATCGTTGGGGAAATACGCGCTCTTGTCCTGGCTGTACGACTGATAGCCGACCGAACCGCCAACGTTGACTTTCAGGTCATCAAACTTGCGGCTGAAGTCGACAGGGAACGACACCGCGGCATAATTCTGCGGACTGAAATAGCCGCCCTGACCGTAGCTGAAGTAACTCAGGTTTTTGGAGAAATCCATCCACGACAGGCTCATGCCGACCTTAAGCTCGCGGTCGTCGTAGTGGTAAGGCCGCACGTAAGCGCCCGCCGTGGCCTGCACGCTGTTGTTGCTCGCCACGTTCTCGCCCAGATAGCTGTAAGCGCCGCCGCCGACGTAGAAACCCGCGTCGCCGTTATCGAAGCTCAGCATGGCGTTGCCGCCGTTTTTGGTGACGCGCCCCCAGCGCTTGCCGCTGGTCTTGTCCTCCACGCCAACGTACGACAGCAGACTGTCGGTCATGGCGCGGCGTTCACCGGTGAGGATCAGCGTCAGGAAATCGGTCAGCTTCGGCGACCACTGCACGCCGCCCACCAGCGTACTGAGATCCTGGCCGAGCGGCGTGCTGCCGAGGTCGATTTTGTAGCTGTCGCCCTTCAACGCCATATTCAGCTCCACGCCGGTGGCCTTTTGCGAATCGGTCGACGAAGACGGCGTGTCGTCTATTTTGGCCGCGCCGGATGCCACCACATTGCCCTGCACCAGCGCGTTGCTGCCGAAGCGACGCCACGCATCACCGGCCGCACTGCCAGCGGTGAGCGACACCGGCGTCATCGTAAAGTCGAAGCGCGACTCGCCGAACGGTACGGTCGAGAAGGTCAGCGGCGCTTTGGCTTCGGTCAGCTTGCTGAGCCCCGATTCGCCGTCGCGTCCGCGCACCTGCATCTGCCCCTGTACCCAGGTGCCGGTTTTCTCCTGCAGATTGTCCATCATCTCGTCAATCTGGCGCAGCGTCTGGCTCTGCCGGACCTCCGGCGTGGTGCTCGCCAGCGTGACGTCCTGCGCGCTGCTGCTGGTGGCCGGTGCCGTTTGCCACGGCATTACCGTGCCATAGCTGGAAGGCGAACCGGACACCGGCGAGGTGCTGCGGTTGATAAACGGATTGTCCGCCAGCGCCAGACCGCCAACGGTCGGCACGCTGCCGCTCTGTGCGCCCTGCAGACCAATCAGCTGGCCGCGCGCGCTGCGCAGGTAGCTCATCGCCTGGCTGTGCTCGCCGTTGGCTTCCGCCACGCGTGCCAGCAGTAACAGGCGATCCGGCGTCTGCTCATTGCGCAGGCCGCGGGTTAAGGTGTTCGCTTTGTCGATGTCGTTCTGCGCCAGCGCCACATCAATAGCGCCAGTGCGCGCATCCTGAGTGGGCGTATCCTGCGTCAGCAGATAGTCATACACCACGCCCGCTTCTTTGTTCATCTTGCCGGACTGATACAGACGCGCCATGGCAAACATCAGATCGCGATTCTGCGGATCGTGCTGCAGCGCACCCACCAGCTTGTCATAGGCGGCGGCGTACTGCTTCTGCTCGCGCAGGCGATCGACTTCATTGATGACATAACCGTTGCGGATACCGGCCAGCTGCGTGGGCGTACTGCGCGCCTGCAGCTCCGGACTGCTGAGAAAGCTCTGCGCTTCGGTCGTCAGTCCCGCCTGATTCAGTACCGCCACCTGCGCGGCGTAATCACCGGCGTTGCCCTGCACGCCGCGCTGCATGTTGCCGCGCACCACCGTCACCGCCGTGGTGAGATCGCCGGCTTTGGCCAGTTTCTGCGCCAGATTACCGGCATCGACCGGATTGGCTGGCGGCGTGGCGGCCAGCGCGCGTAGCGTATTGGCCGCCGCCGCGTCAGATCCCTGCGCCAGATAGCGATCGGCGGTGGCCATTTGCAGATTGAAATTCACGCGCTGCGCCAGTTCGCGCATCTCGCTGTTCTTGCTGCCGTTGGGAATGCGCGCCAGTAACTGGCTGGCCTGCTGCCAGGCACCGCTCTCGCTGGCGTTGAGCGCACCGGCATACAGCTCGCTGGTGCTGGCACCGCTGCGCAGGGTCGGCTGCATGACGTTAGCGGCCAGCAGGCTATCGCCCTGCGCGCGGTAAATGCGTGCCAGATCGAGACGCAGCCAGCCGTCGCTGGGATAGCGCTGAATGGCGCTGTTGAGCGTGGCGATGGCCGCACTGCGGTTGCCTGCCGCCAGCTCGCGTTTTGCCTGCGCACGCAGCGGATCGCTGCTGTTACCGCGCGGCGCCACGCTCTGGCGCACGCTGTCGGGCAATGATGCCAGCAGGGTATTGGCTTCGGCGCTGCGGTTTTGCTGGCGCAGCACGTAAAACAGCCCCTCTTTGGCGCTGCGGTTATCGGCATCGCTCTGCAGAATGGCCCGGTAGGTTTGCTCCGCCTGCTGCAGCTGATTGCTGCGGCGCAGCACATCAGCGCGGAACAGCTTCGCCGATATACCTTTTTCGCCCTCGGCCTGCGTCAGCGGCTCACTCAGCGCCAGCGCCTGCGCGCTGTCACCGTTTTTCAGCGCCTGCTGGGCATTCGCCAGCTGCGCGTAAAAGCGGGCGTCGGCCGCCTGCTGCTGACGCTGCTGGCTCTGATCGCCGCCCAGCTGTGCGGCGCGCGTCAGATAATCGGCGGCTTCGGCGTAGCGTCCGGCGCGCTGCGCCACGTAGCCCATACCGGCAAGCGCATCGGCGTCCTGCGGGTTGGCCTGCAGCACTTTTTCAAAGTTGTTCTGCGCACCGCTGACGTCGCCGCTGTTCAGCGCGCTAAAGCCAGCGCCCTTCTCCGCGCCGCCGACGTTTTTGCGGTAGTAATCCACCACTGCACTGTCCTGCGGATGGCGCTGCTGCCAGGTCTGATACAGCGTGGCGTCTGACGCCTGGGGCGCCAGCCACAGCAGCGCCTGACGCAGCGAGCGATCGGCCTCTTTATTACCGTCCGCCATGCTGGCCAGCACATCAATGCCCTGGCGGCGCGTCGCTTCCTGATAGGTTAGCGCTTTGCCCAGCGCCAGCTGAGCGCCGGTATCCTGCGGATGGTCGGCGGCAAACTGCCGCAGCGCCTCCACCGCCTGGGGCAGCAGCGTGCGGTCGCCGGCCATGGTCAGATAATATTCTGCCGCCACGCTCGGTGGCGGCTCGTTGCCGCTGAAGGTGTTGCGCCAGGTTTGCAGCGCGGCGGCGATGTTACCGCTGCGCGCCTGCTGACGCGCCAGCGACAGCTGCGCCTGCGGTATGCTCTGCAGCTGCCGGGCGTTGTCCAGCTCCGTCAGATGCGGATCGTTGGGCGATACCGCACTCAGGCGGGCGCGCCACTGTGCCGCATCAGCCGCGCTGCCGCTTTGCTGTGAATAGAGCGCCAGCAGATACAGCGCCTGGGTATTGTTCGGCTCCACCATCAGGATTTTTTGCAGCGAGGCTTTCGCCAGATCGTCATGCGCTTTCTGATGCCAGTAGGCCGCCTGGTCGAACAGTGCCTGTAACGCCGGATTGGTGCTCTCCGCCGCCAGCAGCGGCTGTGAGAAGGCCAGCGCGCCGCCCAGCAGCAACGCCTGACGAATACCGGCACTTATCAGCTGTTTTTTCATTATTTTTATCCTTACTTCCGGCCGGAGTGACTATCGTCTTTCGGGTGGAGACGGCGCCACGCATGACGCTTCAGCATCACCCAGGCCGCACTGCCGATCAGCGCCGACAGCAGCAGCGCCGCCAGCGCCATAAGTACCGAGTGCTGGTTGGCATACCACACCACCATCATGTACCACGGCATTTCACCGCTCGGGAACTGCGGCCCGACGCGGAAGCTGCGGATGCCGTTCTCATCGGTGATGATGGCGGTATCACCGCGGATGCCGGCGTTGATGCGCGCCGAATTCAAATCATCGTGCAAACGCAGCAGCTGCTGATCGCTGGTGGCGACCGTCATCACCACCAGACGATCGGCGCTCCACGGTGAGCGATAGCTGACAAAGCCGCGCCACGCTTCATTTGAGGAGAAGTAGCGATCGGCATCCAGCTGCTGGCGAGACCAGTCACCGGTCAGCCAGCCGCGCAGCTTATCGACGGTGGTCGGCTCTTTAACGCCCAGCGTGTTGCCGCTGGTCTGGTAAGCGGTGCCGGCCAGCATCTGCTGCGTGAAGGCGCTGTGCTGCATGGTGCTCACCGCCAGTACATCGCTGTGCTGCAGGCGCGTCAGATTGGTGCCGCCATTCGGCAGGCCGAACAATACCTGGTTCTGTACCAGCGGCACGCCGGTGGCGTTACCGGCGCGCGCGGCCATGTCCAGCAGCGTGGCGATCTCGGCATCACCCGGCGCCTCCGGCAGCAGCAGCGTGGTTTGCGAAAAATCCGCCAGCCGCGAGAACGGGAACGAAGCACCGACGAAGTACGACAGGTTCGGCAGCATGGTGAAGTGACGCGTGTGGCTCAGATCGATCCACGAATCCTCTTCGATACGGCTCTTGATGTTGTTGTTGAGCAGCACGCCGCACGGCGCATCCGCCTTTGGCTTGATATTGAAGTAGAGCGCCAGCTGGTTGTCGCCGTAAATCAGGTATGGCTCCAGCTTCAGCGTGTACTGCTCCTGGCGTGCATCCCCGCCCAGCCGGTGCCAGGCGCTCTCCAGTAGCCCGACTTTGTTCACCGTCAGGTTGCGCAGGAAGGTGCCGTTCAGCGTGACGTTAAGAAACGAATTGTTTTCATCGATCCAGCTTTCCGACGGGAAGCGGTAGTGCAGATTGACCGGAATCGCGTCGCCGTCCCACAGGAACAGATCCGGCGCCGCGCGGAAGTTAACCCGCAGCGCATCGTGCCAGATACCGGTGGTGGTCAGGCTCTGATCTTTACGCAGCAGCTCGCTGAGACGCACCGGGCGGCTTGTGTTGATCCAGCGCGGTGCGTCGTACGGTTTGCGCGTGCCAAGCGGCTGCGGCGGTACGTTCAGGCTGCTGGCATCGGTGGCCAGCGGCTGCGTGGTCAGGCGGTTGGCCGCCTGGCGCAGCTGGGCATCATCTGCACCGACCACCAGCAACAGTTTGTACACCGGATTGTTAGGGTTATCGATCACCTGCAGCAGCGGACCACGGGCTGCGGGCAGCGTCACGCTGCCGATTTTGTCACCCGGATGGCCGATCAGGATACCGTTGTGCTCGGGCAGATCGCCGCGCACCACCGGGAAACGAATGCCACGGTAATCCGACTGAATGCCGAGCCAGGAAGCCACCAGCGCGGCGGCGCTGACGCTATCCGGCGAAACGTTAGCGGCAAAACCAAAGGTCACGCTGGCGGGCGTCATGCGCTGCACATCAATAAACGGACGCGGGAAGTTGCGCAGGCTGGTGCCAATGTTGAGCTGCTGACCTTCGAGGCTCAGCGTGGTTTTCGGCAGAATGGTGACCTGATACTGCTGCGCGCTCTCTTTTTCGCACAGCAGCTTGTCGGCATCGTTGATTTTAAAGCTGAGGTTATTACTGGAAACCACCATCGCCGCCGGAATATCCAGCTGATAGTCGCTGACATCGCTGTCGCTGGCACCCAGCGGCAGCGTGCCGAGCGGCTGGCCGTTGAGCATCAGCTGCAGCGACGTGTTGCGCGCCGCCAGCGCGGCAGAGACGCGCAGCGACAGGTTGAGCCGCGCATTAGTGATCACCTCATCGCCCGGCAGGGTAAACAGAATACCGGACTGCAGCTGGCCGCCGGTCAGGGTGATGCCGCGCGGCTGTCCCATCTGCGCCACCGAAATGGTGCTGCTCACCGGCTGGTTTAACAGCGCGCCAGCGGGTTCAGCGGCAGCCGGTGCCTCCGCAGCCACCGGCGGTATGACGATGTCAGGCGCAGCCGATGCTGCTGGCGTTGCTGCCTCTGCCGGCGGTGCTGACTCTGCCGACTGTACGGGTGCTGTATTTTCCTGCAGCGGCGCTGCATCGCCCGGCGTGTACGGCGCGTCGCCCGCCGCCTGCTTCAGCTGCGGATCGGCACTGCCATCCAGCCCCTGCGGCGGCGGTACGTCAGAGAGCGCGGCGCTGTCCTGGGTTACCGCCGGCGTCTCTGCCCAGGCAGGGGCGAGCAGCAGCGTGGTGGTCAGCGCGCTGGCCAGCAACGTGTACGTCAATGTTTTCATGCTGCGCTGTCCTCTTTGGCCGTTGCCTGGCCATCACGCTTGCGCGCCTCACGGCGATCTTTCCAGCTCAGCCAGAACAGCTCAAAGACGGTACGGATGATGGTGCCGAGCGACACCAGCGGGTTGTCCTGCTTATATTCCGGCTGGATCCACGCATCGGCCCGCGCCAGCACCACGCGCACCAGTTCACGGCGGCGCGCCAGCGGCATCGCGCCAAAGCGCAGGCGAATGGTCTCCTCATCACCGGAGATCTTGCTCACCGGAATGGTGATGGCACCCGATTTCAGCAGCAGATCGATCTCTTCGATTTCATCGTGCTCATGCCGGTTGTCTGGCGCATCCAGCTGCGCGCCGCCCATCGACAGATCGCTGGTTTGCGTGCGCGAAGAGATGCCGCTGGCATAGTGAATCACCGCCGGGATCTGCACCTCGATACGAATGGTTTTACGCACCTGTTTGGTTTCACGTGCCACGGCAATCGCCGCCATCAGGATGATCAGGCTGAACACCGCCCAGCCGACGTTGAGCGCAATCACATAAGGATCGACGCCGAAGTAATCATGCGCCACGGCGCGCACCACGCCGGCCACAATACCAATCGACAGCAGCGCGGCAACGATGACGTGAGGCCGCACGATGTGGAAATCAAAGAAGCCCTGGTCCAGCAGACCACCTTTATCCGTCACGTTGAATTTGCCGTGCTTTGGCGACAGCAGGGTCAGCAGCGTCGGGATCACCAGGTGGAAGCACATCACGGTTTCGTAGATTTCACCCCAGAAGGTGTAGCGGAATTTGCCGTTCATGCGCGAGTTAACGTACAGCGACATCACCAGATGCGGCAGTACGTAAGCGAAGATGAGCGACGCCGACGAGTGGATAATATTCAGGTTAAACAGCAGGTAAGCCAGTGGCGCAGTGAGGAAAGCCACGCGCGGCAGGCCGAACTGGAAGTGCAGCATGGCGTTGAGGTAGCACAGACGCTGCTGCCACTTGAGCCCACGGCCCAGCAGCGGATTGTCGACGCGGAAAATCTGCGTCATGCCGCGCGCCCAGCGGGTACGCTGAATCACGTGCAGGCCCAGACGTTCGGTCGCCAGTCCCGCCGCCAGCGGAATTGCCAGGAACGCCGAGCCCCAGCCGAGACGCTGCATTTTCAGCGCGGTATGCGCATCCTCGGTGACGGTTTCCACCGCGAAGCCGCCAATCTGTTCCAGCGCGCTGCGGCGGATCACCGCACAGGAGCCGCAGAAGAACGTGGCGTTCCAGTTGTCGTTGCCCTGCTGCACCGGACCGTAAAACAGCGAGCCCTCATTCGGGATGCTGCGCGCGGCGCGCAGGTTACGTTCGAACGGATCCGGCGAGTAAAAGTAGTGCGGCGTCTGCAGCAGCGCCAGCTTCGGATCTTTCAGGAACGGACCGACGGTGGCCTGCAGGAACGTGCGCGTCGCCACGTGGTCGCAGTCAAACACGCAAATCAGCTCGCCTTTGGTGATTTTCATGGCGTGATTGAGGTTGCCGGCTTTGGCATGGCGGTTATCGTCGCGCGTGATATAGCCGACGCCAACGTCGGCGGCAAATACCGCGAACTCGCTGCGTTTGCCGTCATCCAGCAGGTAAACTTTGATCTTATCGCGCGGATAGTCGATACACTGCGCCGCCAGCACGGTATCCCGCACTACGTCGAGGCTTTCGTTATAGGTCGGCACGTAGACATCGACCGTCGGCCACAAGCGGGTATCATCCGGCAGCGGTTCGATGGTGCGTTTTAATGGCCAGCTGGTTTGCAGGAAGCCGAGAATTAAGATCAGCCAGACATACAGCTCGGCCAGATATAAGCCGATACCGAGAATTGCTTCAATCTCGGAATTAAACTGCAGCGTCTCCGTGGTGCGCCACCAGATATATCGGGTCGACATCAGCGCGGAAAGAAAAACCATCACAATGGTTATTTTACGGCTTTTACTGAAGCCCAGTAAAAACATCATGCCAATACTGATCAAACCAAAAATATACTGTTTCTGGCTGTCCATAGGCGTGATGACGATTACCGCAGCGACCGGTGCAAGCACCAGCAGCAGCAGGTAAAACCCGAGTTTACTCATGATTCACCCTGAAGAAGCTGTGTTGTTATTATTTGAACCAGGCCGCTGGCGGCCGGGCTTGTTAATAATGACTGCGGATCGGTGCCTGAACTTCGCCGTTGCCTACGTTGATATTCAGGATATTCGCCACCCGTTTTGCCACCAGTTCAATATCAAACGCCGCTGCCGAAGCCGGGCTGAAATCATAGATTGACTGCTGCGAGGCATTGGCCTCAGCCACGCTTTCATCGCGGTGCACCACGCCAAGTAAATTATCGCCCAGCCGCTGCTGCATAAATGCGGTTACTTCACGGCTGATATTCCGGCGATTATCACTTTGGTTGAGCACGAAATAATGACCGTGCTGATTATTTAATGGCTGGCCAATCATGCGATGGTTTTCAATTTGCGGCAGCAGCGCCACCGAGGCGGTATCCGCCAGCATCACCACTAAATGCATATCGGCCAGCGCCTGCATGGCTTTCAGCGCCGGACCGGGTCCCGGCGGAAAATCTGCAATAATCACCAGACCCGGATAATTCAGAACGGTATCCAGGCCGCGTTTTAAGAAATGGGCATCGTGCGCCAGGTTGTGTTCGAAGCGCTCACGCTGCGCTTCAGTCACTTCACCGTAAGGCATGACAAAGATGTTGCTGCCGGTGGTGAGGATCGACTGACTCCAGTCAGCCTGCTCTTCCGAGCGCGCCACAAAGCCGCGGCTGTCGTGCAGCGGTACGCCAAAATGCAGGCGCAGCGCATTTTGTACGTCAAAATCGATCGCCAGCACTTTGCTGCCGGCACGCGCCAGACTCCAGGCCAGGTTGGCCGCCATGGTGGTTTTTCCTACTCCCCCTTTTGGCGAGCACACACAAACTAATGGCATAGCGCGATCTTCTCCAGTAACGGTTTGAGCAGTGTTTCTTTAGATAAATGAACCGGTTCCGCCGCACGCGAGCGGAACAGTGCGCCAAAGCGCGAGGGCGTAGCAGGCTCCGGCTGCGCCACGGCGGGCGCAGTGGCCGGTGCAGCAGCAGCAGGGGCAACCGCCTGTTCAGCGACCGGCGCGCTGACCGGCGGCGGTGGGAACAGTGAAGTGGCCGCCTGACGCGCTACGTGCGTGGCTGCCGGTGCCAGCGACGACACGGACGCGGCAGTAGGCGCGCTGTTTGCTGGCGGGAATAACGCGCTGCGCGGTGTTTCTGTGTCGGGTGCCGGCGCGCTGGCGGCGAGGCTCTGCAGCAGCGATGCCTTTTCACTGCGGGCGACGGGCGCCGGATTGAGAGCCTGCGGCGGCGCGACAAACTCATCGCCGCGAATCGGCTGCGGCTGCGGCAGATCGACGCGCTGGCCGCTACCCAGCTCCGGCTCATCATCCGTCGCCAGCTGACGGATGATCGCCCACTGGCTGTGATCGGCTTCCAGCGATTGCCCGGACATATCCTTAAAAGCAATGTCCAGCGTTTGCGTTTTTTCCTGGAAACGCTGCAGATCGTCGTAGTTCTTCATGATCAGAGCCTGTTAAAGCGGAGGGGTAATTTCCGCGAATATAACACACACGTTAAGACACGGTGAGAGAATTCTGATTATTAAAACCGCAGATTCGACAAAAGAGTTTTATCTGAAAGATTGAAAATATACAGATGCAAAAAGCATGCACTGATTAATTGAGCAGGATTAATAAAAATCGATTAACGGAAATAGCAGCCGGGAGATAATTAAAGTAATGCACTGATAATAAACAACTTACCATTGAAATGTGCAGTTATCTCTGGCCGTGACGGCGCTCACACAATGCGGCACGGATTCAGAATTTGCCTTAACCTTTTCGCTGTGGTTCAGGACCAGCGATTTAAAGATTCAGTCGCGTAATACATTTCTGCCATCGCAGGCGATTAAGACACGTCAGGTTAATTTTACTCATGTATCAGGCCACCAATAACAAAGGCTCCCGCAGGAGCCTTTCGCACTGGCTGGCCGTAATTACGGCGTCGCCACCGGCTGATTCTCATCCTGGTCGACGGCGAAGCAGGCGATTTGCTGCTCACCATACTGCTTCAGTTTCGGCTGCAGCTGCACGCAGGTACCGAAACGACGGCGGCAGCGTGCGTTGAACGCGCAGCCCGGCGGCGGATTCAGCGGGCTCGGCAGCTCACCGGTCAGTTTGATGCGCTCGCGGCGTTCGTCCGGATTGAGGCGTGGCGTGGCCGACAGCAGCGCCTGAGTATACGGATGGCGCGGGTTGCTGAAGATCGCCTCTTTGCTGCCCTTTTCCACACAGCGTCCGAGATACATCACCATCACTTCGTCGGCGATGTGCTCCACCACCGACAGATCATGCGAGATGAACACATAGGACAGGCCGAGATCCTGCTGTAAATCCATCATCAGGTTGAGCACCTGAGCGCGCACCGAGACGTCGAGCGCCGAGACCGGCTCATCGGCAATCAGCACGTCCGGATCGAGCATCAGGCCGCGCGCAATAGCGATACGCTGGCGCTGACCTCCGGAGAACATGTGCGGATAGCGATCGTAGTGCTCAGTTTTCAGGCCCACTTTGGCCATCATCTCCAGCGTTTTTTCCCGCCGTTCCGCTTTGCTCAGCGCGGTATTGATCACCAGCGGCTCTTCCAGAATCTGGCTGATTTTCTTACGCGGATTGAGCGAGCCATACGGGTTCTGGAACACAATCTGGATTTTCTGCCGGCGCAGTTTTTGCGCCTGCGGATCGTGTTTCAGCAGATCCTGCCCGTGCCAGTACAACTCGCCGGCGGTCGGCGTTTCAATCATCGTCAGCAGGCGTCCGAGCGTGGATTTACCGCAGCCGGATTCGCCCACAACCGCCAGCGTTTTGCCACGCTCGAGGTTAAAGGAGACGCCGTCCAGCGCCTTCACCAGGCGCTCCTGGCCGAACAGGCCCTTTTTCACCGGATAGTGTTTTTTCAGGTCAATTGCCTGCAGCAGGTAATCCTGCTTCGTGTTATCAAGACTCATAAGTCGGTCTCCCGGCATCATCCAGTGGGAAGTGACATTTGGACTGGCGGCCCGGAATATCGCGCAGCTCAGGTTCTTCAGTACGGCAGCGGTCGGTCACGTACGGGCAGCGCGGATTGAGCAGACAGCCGTTAGGGCGGTCATACTTGCCCGGCACCACGCCCGGCAGCGACGCCAGCCGCGCTTTGTCGGCGGCAAACTCCGGCAGCGCACGCAGCAGCGCCTGCGTATACGGGTGACGCGGCGCTTTAAAGATATCCACCGCTTTGCCGCTCTCCACCACCTGACCGGCGTACATCACGATGATGTGCTGCGCCGCTTCGGCCACCAGCGCCAGATCGTGCGTGATCAGGATCAGCGCCATGTTCTCCTGCTTCTGTAACTCCAGCAGCAGTTCGATGATTTGCGCCTGAATAGTTACGTCGAGCGCTGTGGTCGGCTCATCGGCAATCAGCAGCTTCGGCTTACAGGCAATGGCCATGGCGATCATCACGCGCTGGCTCATGCCGCCAGACAGCTGATGCGGATAGACATCAAGTCGCGACGCCGGATCGGGAATGCCCACCTGCTCCAGCAGGTCGATGGCACGCTGACGCCGTGTGCGCTTGCTGCCGCCCTGATGCACCTTCAGCGCTTCCATGATCTGGTAGCCCACTGTATAGCACGGGTTGAGGCTGGTCATCGGGTCCTGGAAGATCATCGCCACTTCTGCGCCCACCAGCTGGCGGCGCTCTTTTTCGGAGATGCGCTGCAGGTCGCGCTGATTGAACTCCAGCTTCTCCGCTTTCACGCGGCCGGGATAGTCAATCAGCCCCATGATCGCCAGCGAGCTGACCGATTTACCGGAGCCGGACTCGCCGACAATCCCGACGACCTGGCCCTGTTCTACCTGGTAGCTGATGCGGTCAACCGCACGGAACGGTGCCTTTTCGTCGCCGAAATGCACCGAAAGTTTTTCTACATTTAATAACGCCATCTCGGTGCCTCTTTACTGCTTGAGTTTCGGGTCGAGTGCATCACGCAAACCATCGCCCATGAGGTTAAAGGCCAGAACCGTCAGCAGGATGACCACTCCGGGGAAGGTCACGACCCACCAGGCACTCTGCGCATACTGCAACACGTCGGAGAGCATGGTGCCCCACTCCGGCGTCGGCGGCTGCGCCCCCATACCGAGAAAGCCCAACGCGGCCATATCCAGGATGGCGTTGGAGAAACCTAACGACGCCTGCACGATCAGCGGTGCCAGGCAGTTAGGCAGAATATTGATGAACATCTGGCGCAGCGTACCGGCACCGGCCACGCTGGAGGCGGTTACGTAGTCGCGATTGACTTCCACCAGCACCGCCGCGCGCGTCAGGCGAATGTAGTGCGGCAGTGCGACGAAGGTGATCGCCAGCGAGGCGTTGACAATCGACGGGCCGAAGATGGCCACCAGCACCAGCGCCAGCAGCAGGCTTGGCAGCGCCAGCATGATGTCGACGAGGCGCATGATTACTGCATCCACCACGCCGCCGAGATAACCGGCCATCAGGCCGAAAATCACGCCCAGAATCAGCGACAGCACCACCACCATGCAGCCCACCAGCAGCGACAGGCGCGCACCAAACATCAGGCGCGACAGGATGTCACGGCCGACGTCATCGGTGCCCAGAATAAATTTCCAGCTGCCGCCCTCCTGCCACACCGGCGGGTGCAACAGCGCATCGCGGAACTGCTCAGCCGGGGCATGCGGTGCCAGCACATCGGCGAAGATGGCGATCAGCAGCATCAGAATGATGTAAACCAGGCCGATAACCGCGCCTTTGTTACGTTTAAAATAGTGCCAGAATTCCTGAATCGGGGTCATCGGCTTCGGTGCAGCAGTGACGCTTGCGGGATCAACAGCAGACATGATTCCCCCTTATTTCTTATGACGGATGCGCGGATTCACCACGCCGTACAACAGATCAACCAGCAGGTTGACCAGAATGATCAGGATTGCCACCAGCAGCACGCCGCCCTGCACCACCGGATAATCACGGCGCTGCAGTGCTTCGATCAGCCAGCGGCCGAGTCCCGGCCAGGAGAAGATGGTTTCGGTGAGGATGGCGCCCGCCAGCAGCGTGCCCACCTGCAGACCGATCACCGTGACCACCGGCAGCATGGCGTTAC
The DNA here is from genome assembly GCF_016643525.1 of Pantoea sp. Morm. Taxonomy (NCBI): domain Bacteria; kingdom Pseudomonadati; phylum Pseudomonadota; class Gammaproteobacteria; order Enterobacterales; family Erwiniaceae; genus Pantoea; species Pantoea sp. Morm. The sequence goes on from NZ_VOQX01000004.1 coordinate 113,546, forward strand.
GCAGCGCATGCACCACGATCACGCGCATGCGCGTCAGGCCTTTGGCGCGCGCGGTGCGGATGTAATCTTCACCCAGCACTTCCAGCATCGAAGAGCGCGTCATACGCACAATCACCGCCAGCGGAATGGTGCCCAGCACGATGGCCGGCAGGATCATGTGCATCACCGCATCTTTGAAATCGCCCTCTTCGCCCCACAGCAGCGTATCAATCAGCATAAAGCCGGTGAGCGGATGACTGTCGTCAAGGAAGATGGTGTCGCTGACGCGGCCGGAGACCGGCGTCAGGTTGAGCTGCACCGACACCAGCATGATCAGCATGATGCCCCACCAGAAGATCGGCATTGAGTAGCCGGTCAGCGAGATGCCCACCGCGGTGTGATCGAAAATTGAGCCGCGTTTCACCGCCGCCAGCACGCCGACCGGAATACCCACGGCAACGGCGAAGATCATGGCGCAGATGCCCAGCTCAAGCGTGGCTTTAAAGCGCGGCACAAACTCATCCCACACCGGGATGCGGCTTTTCAGCGAGATGCCGAGGTCGCCATGCAGCACGCCGTTGATGTAAGTGATGTACTGTTTCCACATCGGCTGATCGAGACCAAACTGGGCCATCAGCTGCGCATGACGTTCGGGGGAGATACCGCGTTCACCGGCCATGATCAGCACCGGGTCGCCGGGGATCAGGTGAACGAAGGCAAAGGTCAATAATGTAATACCGATGAACGTCGGGATGACAAGGCCCAGACGTCGGAGTATGAATTGCAGCATAAGCCGGATTCTCAGTCATTTTCCGTGGCGCTAACGCCATGGACTACATTGCTCACAATCCGCAGCCGGCATAGCCGGACGCGACGCAAGAAGCGCTTCAAAATCCCCGTCATACTTCACGCTGCATCAGCGCAAGGTATTGAGGGTTTATAAGAAATTAGCCGGAAATAAAGTGCGGAGTACGGGCGGCGAAGGTGCCGCCCGAGGGCCAGCCATGCTGGCCCTGACCGCGATAATCCGAAAGGTTATTCCTGGATGTCGACGTTTTCGAAGTGATGTTTACCTAATGGATCAACCACATAGCCACTCACTTTCTTGCTCACTGGCTCGTACACGGTTGAGTGCGCGATGATCAGTGCTGGCGCCTGGTCGTGCATCACCACCTGCGCCTGCTTGTAGAGCTCAATACGTTTGTTGTGATCGGCTTCAGCACGCGCTGGCTGAATCAGATCTTCAAACGGCTTGTAGCACCAGCGTGAGTAGTTGGAACCGTCTTTCGCTGCCGCGCAGCTGAACAGGGTGGCGAAGAAGTTATCCGGATCCCCGTTATCACCGGTCCAGCCCATCATCACGGTCTGGTGTTCACCGGCTTTAGCACGCTTCAGGTACTCGCCCCACTCGAAGGTAACGATTTTGGCTTTCACGCCGATTTTCGCCCAGTCAGCCTGAACCATTTCCGCCATACGACGGGCATTCGGGTTGTACGGACGCTGTACCGGCATCGCCCACAGGTCAATGCTGAAGCCATCCGGCATGCCCGCTTCTTTCAGCAGCTCTTTGGCTTTGGCCGGATCGTAAGCGTAGTCTTTGACGTCATTGTTGTAGCCCCACATGGTTGGTGGGATCAGGTTTTTCGCTGCCTGACCGGCGCCCTGATAGACCGCATCAATGATCGCTTGTTTGTTCACCGCCATGGTCAGTGCCTGACGCACTTTGACGTTATCCAGCGGTTTTTTCTCGGTGTTGAAAGACAGGTAACCGACGTTCAGCCCTGGCTGTTCCATCAGGTTGATTTTGGTGTCTTTCTTCATGCTGGCGATATCAGCCGGGTTGGGATACGGCATCACCTGACACTCGCCTTTCTGCAGTTTGGCGTAGCGCACTGAAGCATCTGGCGTGATGGAGAACACCAGGCGATCGATTTTTGGCTTGGTGCCCCAGAAGTCCGGGTTGGCTTTGTACAGAATACGTGAGTCTTTCTGGTACTGCTGCAGCACGAACGGACCGGTACCCACCGGGTTGAGGTCCAGTTTTTCTGGCGTGCCGGCTTTCAGCATGTTGTCGGCGTACTCTTTCGACAGGATTGACGCGAAGTCCATGCCAAGGTCGGCGAGGAACGGCGCTTCCGGACGGGTCAGCGTGAAGCGTACGGTGTAGTCATCCACTTTTTCGATTTTGGCGATCAGCTTCGGCATGTCCATGCCTTCGAAGTATTCGTAGCTGCCGCCGGAGACACCGTGGTACTTGTTGTTTTTATCGAGCTGGCGCTCGAAGGAGAACACGACGTCATCAGCGTTGAAGGTGCGGGTCGGCTTGAAGTCTTTGGTGGTTTGCCACTTCACGCCCTGACGCAGATGGAAGGTATAGGTTTTACCATCTTCGCTGACGTCCCATTTTTCTGCCAGGCCCGGCTGCAGCTCAGTGGTACCGGTTTTGAACTCAACCAGACGGTTGTAGATCGGTACTGAGCTGGCATCGTAAGTGGTGCCGGATGTGAACAGCTGCGGGTTGAAGCCTTCCGGCGAACCTTCTGAACAGTAAACGAGGGTTTTCGCCTGAACGCCCGCGGCCACGGTCATAGCAATCAGGCTAAGACCGACCTTCAGCATCCTGGATTTGGCCAGGGAGTTGATCATGTTTTGCTCCATTGTGATGTGATGTTGTGTGCGTCGCCCGACCTCTGATTTTTTTATGCGGTTCGGGCAGGTCAGTTATGTAATGACCAAAATGCGAGCGGTTATTGTTGTAGCGCTGACGCCGTGGAACCTGCCAGCGCTGGCCGTCTCTGCATCTTATTGACGCATCAATTTGTCAACAGTTGCAATGAACGTCAATACAACGTGGGGTTATTTACACAGAGTGTGAGTAAGTGCAAGCAACGATAAAAAACAGTGTTTGCACGCTAAGCCAAAATTTAAAAAGGTGATAAAGCGCGCAATGCCGTGTGATTCTCTGGCAATAGCGTCTTATGACAGTGATTATCACCGTTAAAAAACGTCTTAAAGTTGTCGGTAAATGTTGAATATCTGAACGATTCCCCGTGCGTTATGACGTTCAGGCAGCGAAATATGCTGGCGTAATGGCATAAGAAATCAGCAAAAAGCAAAAGCCGGTCATAAGCAGAATGTGTCGCGAATTAAGAGAGGTGCTTTGATGCAGCAAGGGATGAAGAGCAGTGTTGAAGGATAATACGGTTTATCCCGGTGATGATTAATGGAACGCGTAAATTGATGACTTTGCTTGATCGCTGCCGGGATGTGAGTCTGGTTCAGGGAAAGCCATCAGATCGCAAAGGCGGCGTAAATACATCCCTGTAGCCTCGACCGCCGCATCCATGCGGCGGACGCTTTGCTCTCCTGATGGCCTTCCCTTCCCTTTTGGCATATGTACCGCTGCAATCAGTCATGCCACGCCAAACGGCAGCCAGTAAACCTTCAACCATCACCGAAGCCGGATAAAGGGTGGAATGCGGGGCCGTGGAGTAAAGCGTCACACGCCATGGATGGCGTGTGCCGAGCGATCAGGGACGAGACAGCGTCTTTACGGAGCGGTCGCGTATTTCACCCTGAGAGTGCAAATACGACAGACGAAAAAAAAACCTGCTTTTTGCAAAGCAGGTTTCTTGAATGATGGTCGGCGAGAGAGGATTCGAACCTCCGACCCACTGGTCCCAAACCAGTTGCGCTACCAAGCTGCGCTACTCGCCGATGGGGGCGAATATTACTGCCGTGACTTTAGAGCGTCAATCCCTTTTCCCGAAAATCCGCCTGATTGCCTGGAAAGCAAGCAGTGCCTTAAACACCTGCCTGCTCAATAAGATCCAGGCACGAATTACAGCGCTTTCGCACTGCTGGCAGTGGCAGGTGCCTGGCACCAGTTATTCGCTGCTTTAATACCGCCATCCGGCGAGGTATAACCCAGACACCCTAAAATGGTGTCGAACAACTCAACGTGACGATGGGTTTTGCCGACGCGCTGCTGCGCCTGTAAGCGCTCAAAGTTGCTGCGGTTAGTCGGGTCCTGCAAATACTTATCAGACGCCCATACAATCATCGGCACGCGGAACTGCTCCGGCGGTGCCATCTCGCGCGGCGTACCGTGCAGGTGCATATTTTCGCTGATCGACTCACCGTGGTCCGCGGCATAGAACACAATCGCCTTCTTATCACGCAGCTGATCCAGCACGCTGTCCAGCATGGTATCGACATACAGAATCGAGTTGTCGTAGGCGTTAATCAGCTGGGCTTTGCTGCACTTATCGTCCACGCCTATACACTCAGGCTGATAGCGGGCAAACTCGCGCGGATAACGCTGCGAATAGAGATAGTGCGAACCTTTCGTGTGCAACACCACCAGATGCTTGCCTTTCGGGAAGCGCTGCAGTGAAGCCTGCAGTTCCGGTACCAGCAGCATATCGTCCACCGCTTTGCCCTGATTGCGCTTCTCAGAACCAATCTGCTCACGGAACGAGAAGTTATTCACATCGGCGTTGTCGTAGAACCACACTTCGCTCTGCATGGCGAACAGCTCGGAGGTGAAGCCCAGCTCTTTCATCACCGCAAAAATGTTCTGCTCTTTCAACGTACGGCCAGGGTTATCCATGGTGCCGCCCTCGCGCACAAACATGCAGCGCAGCGACAGCTTGGTGGCGGTATCACAGGATTCACCGCGGAATGCCACCAGATTCTTCTCTTTCGACAGCTTCGGCGTGGTATCGCGGTTGTAGCCCAGCATGCCCATGTGATCCCAGCGCGTGGTCTCGCCAATCACAAACACTACATAGGTATCGTCAATGCCAGGCGGCGCCACATAGGTAAACTTCTTAGCCGGATCGAGCAACTCCTGGCTGTCCAGCTTCTCGTCCACCTTAGTCCAGGCGAACAGGCCCAGCGCCGCAATCCAGTTCGAAGGCAGATAAGAGTGCGCCACTACGCCGCCATAGCTTGGCAGATCGATATTGGTGAGCTCTTCATTGGCTTTTTGCAGCTTGTCGAAGTAGCGAATCGGCAGCCATACCAGCGCCACGCTCAGCAGCAGGATCACTGTAGGTTTCAGGCGCTGACCGGGGGTTTTCAGCTGTTCAATCAGCGTCAGGCTCAGGTTATTGCGCCAGATCAGCAGCAGCGGCAGTGCGCTCACCAGCACCATCCACAATACAAAGTGCAGCCCGATAACCTCTTTAGAGAGATCGACATCGGTGGTCATGACCGACGCCACGATGCCGTAACCGATCACCACGTTAAAGAACGCCATGTAATAGGCGGCGGCCACCGAAATCACCACCAGCAGGCTGGCGATGACGCGATAAAACCATTTGCCACCCAGCGACAGCAGTCGCATCAGGAAGAAGGTCAGCAGTACGGCCGCGGTCACTTCCGCCGCAGCGGATAACCAGTTGGTGACGGTGGATTTCGTTAAGAAGCCGTCAAAACGGCGATAAAAGATTGGCAAATTCAATAAGATGCCAAGATAGAGCGCCAGCAAAAGCGACAACTTTTGCTGCGTTAAACTTTTAATGTAATTCATATAAATTTCTGTTCCCGACCTGGTGTCGATGCTTCAACCGTAAATGTGACTGTGCAAAGAGCGTAAGGTTCGCTTGCGTAGCAGAAAAGCGTGACCTGGCGAGTAGGATCGGGACGAATCTGAACCCAAATAATCACGATGATGCACGGAGCGCAGCAGTAGAACATTTAACCAATGGTAAGACCAGAAAATTCTTTAGTTCGATGGGATGCGGGATGGTGTTCGTGATAAAAAAGGCTCCCGCAGGAGCCTTTTATGCATGCATCAACTTAGTTGATGATATTCAGCGTCACGTCGATGTTGCCGCGCGTCGCGTTTGAGTACGGACAAACAATGTGTGCCGCATCAACCAGCTTCTGCGCTTCCGCCGCGTCCATCTCTGGCAGATGGATATTCAGTTTTGCTTCAATGCCAAAACCGGTGGGGATAGGACCAATCCCCACTTCGCCCTCAATCCACGCGTCTTTTGGCATGGCGATTTTGTCGCGGCCGGCGACAAATTTCATCGCGCCGAGGAAGCAGGCAGAGTAGCCGGCAGCAAACAGCTGCTCCGGGTTCGTCACCTCGCCGCCCGCGCCGCCCATCTCTTTTGGCACGCCCAGCTTCACGTCCAGCACGTTATCAGACGAGGTGGCGCGGCCATCGCGGCCACCGGTTGCTTTGGCTTTGGCGGTGTAAATCACTTTTTCTAAAGACATCATAACCTCACTATTCGCTATATAATCGCGTGCTATTTATAAGGCACAGGGGAAAACTTCACTCTCAGAATGCCGCCGCAGCGACATCCCTGATGCTCAGGTGGCGCGATTCAGGTTGCCGCGCAGATCGTCCAGCTGCTGTTTCAGCGCCGCCATGGTGTCGGTATCGCAGGCGGTCGCGCACTGTACCGCTTCCGGAATGCTGGCGGCTTTTTCCTGCAGCGCGCGTCCCTGGTCGGTCAGCGTAACCACGACCTGACGCTCATCCTGACGCGAACGCTGGCGGCGCAGCAGACCAGCGCTCTCCAGTCGTTTCAGCAGTGGCGTCAGGGTGGCCGAATCGAGAAACAGCTTTTCACCAATCTCCGATACCGTCAGATCATCCTGATGCCACAGCACCAGCATCACCAGATATTGCGGATAGGTGATCTCCAGCGCCGCCAGCAGCTGGCGATAGACTTTATGCATCGCCAGGTTCGCCGAATAGAGCGCGAAACACAGATGCTGATCAAGCTGGAGTGGCGCAGGCTTCACTTTTTTGTCATCTTGATTACTGTTCATGCGACTCAATATAGATAGCGCGCTAGATAATTGCAAGCAACTTTTTCCTGGAGTGTGAAGATGCGTGATTCACTGGAAGAGCAGGCGCGCCGTTATGCCACGCAGGCACATGCCGATGCGGGCCAGCGTCGTAAATACACCGACGAACCCTATATTGTGCATCCGGCTGCCGTCGCGGAGCTGGTGCGCAGCGTCAGCGATGACGAAGCGATGATCGCTGCCGCCTGGCTGCACGACACGGTGGAGGACACCGCCAGTACTTTACAGGATATTGAAGAACACTTTGGTGCGCGCGTTGCACATCTGGTGGACATGCTTACCGACAGCGCCCAGCCGCAGGCGAAAAATCGTACCGCCCGTAAGCTGGCACACTTTCGCCACACTGCCGAAGCCTCGCCCGAAGCGCAAACCATCAAGCTGGCCGATATCATCGATAACACCCGTGCCATCGTGCAGTTCGATCCCAACTTTGCCCGGGTTTACCTGGTGGAGAAACAGATTCAGATTCAGCTGTTACAGCAGGGCGATCGGCGTTTGTGGCAGCAGGCGAATCACATCATTGAACAGGGCATCGCGCAGCTGGCAAAACCGCCGTACAGCGTGCCGGAGAGCTGGTTTGTCAAACAGGCGGCGAAATACGGTGGTTTAAGCTGAAAAAAACCCGCCGTGCAGGCGGGTCACAGAGAACCGATAGTCGGCGTTATTCCAGCAGCTGTCGGCCCAGATACGGATTGGCCTGCAGCAGTTTCATCAGTTTGCGAGCCGTGGCGGATGGGCGCGTACGTTGCGCTTCCCAGCTTTTTACTGACGAGACGCTCACCCCCATCACGCGGGCGAATTCATCCACCTGCATGCCGGTCATCTCGCGTAAACGCTGCGGTTCGGGAACGGAAACGGTATTGAGTGCAATTTCTGATACGGGAGTCTGTGCATCACGTGTCAAAACAATTTGCTCAAGACTGCTGAGTAATTCGACCATTGGATCTTTTATTTCCATAGAGAACTCCTTAAAACTCACTATGAAGCACGTGAAAGTAGAGAGGTAAGCGCCACCAGGCGCTGAAACCGGCCTTATCAGGCTGTATCCCGAAACAGTTTTCCCTTATCAGGGCGAAAATAGTGTTTTAATGAAACCGTTACGGGACACAGCCTGTTGCACACTGCGAAAAGATGTCAGGGCAATGCAACATTGAACCGGGTCTCTAAGTATGGGTCAGATCCCCGGCTTTGCTGCCTGTTTCCTGATTATTTTTTCTTCTTTCTTATACTGCAAACGGATCGATCACCATAAGTAACTGACCCGCCTGCACTTGCTGCCCGGCCTGGCGTTGCAGGCTGTGGATTTTGCCACTGACCGGCGCCACGATCGGGATTTCCATCTTCATGGATTCGAGAATGCCTACCGTGGCACCCGCGGTTACGTCACTGCCTTCCGCCACCAGCCATTGCCACACGCTGCCCGCCACCTGGCTCTCCACGCTGTGGCAGCCCGCCGGCACCACCACTTCCTCGCTGCTCTGCGCCTGCAGCTGGCTGTCGAAGGTGAACTGGCCATCGGCGCGCCAGCGTGCCAGCTCGGCGTCAAACGCCTGCTGACGCTGCTGCTGGAACGCGTCAATCTCCGTCGCCTGGGCAGTCAGCAGCGCCTGATAGTCGGCGAGGCGAAATTCTCCGGCTTCCACGCGCAGCGGATAATCGCCCCACGGGAAACGTTCGCGGATTTGCAGCAGTTCGTCGGCACTGACCGGATAAAAACGGATTTGGTCGAAGAAACGCAGCAGCCACGGCTGGGTAAAGGCGCTGGTGCGGCGATCGCGATTCCACATCTGCAGCGTACGTCCGACGAACTGATAGCCGCCCGGCCCTTCCATGCCATAAACACACAGATACGCGCCGCCGATGCCCACCGAGTTTTCCGCCGTCCAGGTGCGCGCCGGATTGTATTTGGTGGTCACCAGGCGGTGACGCGGATCGAGTGGCGTCGCCACCGGTGCGCCGAGATAGACATCGCCCAGCCCCATCACCAGATACGAGGCGCTGAACACAATCTGTTTCACCGCCTCCACGCTATCGAGCCCGTTAATACGCCGGATAAACTCAATGTTGCTCGGGCACCAGGGCGCATTCGGACGCACCGACTGGCTATAGCGTGTTACGGCTTCGCGGCAGGCGGCATCATCCCAGCTGAGCGGCAGCCACACGGTGCGCGACGGCACAGCCGCGTCGGCGAGGTCGCCCAGCAGATTATCAGCGTGCAAAATTTGCGCCAACAGCTCACTTCTTGCGCACTGCTGCGCATCATAATGCACCTGTAACGAGCGGATGCCGGGCGTCAGCTCCAGCTGACCCGCCAGCGGATGCGCCTCCAGCCACTGCATCAGGGCGTGAACGCGGAAACGCAGCGCAATGTCCAGTGTCAGCGCGCCATACTCCACCAGCAGAAAACGGTCACCCGCGGCGCGCACGCACAGTGCAGGCCGCCCGGCGGTTGCTGCATGCTGGTGCAATATTGGATCGATCAGCGGCAGCGCTGGCACCACGCGCACCGCATCCGGTTGCAGATGCGCGATCTCACGACGCTGCGCCTGCGCCAGACGATCGGCATCAGCAAGGGCGATCGGCACAAAGCGCAGTCGATCGCCCGCTTTGAGCTGACCCAGCTTCCACAGATCGGCGTCGATCACCGTCGCCGGACAGACAAAGCCGCCCAGCGAAGGGCCGTCCGGACCAAGGATCACCGGCATATCACCGGTAAAATCCACCGTGCCAAAGGCATAGGCGTTGTCGTGAATATTGGACGGATGCATGCCCGCCTCGCCGCCGTCGCTGCGCGCCCAGTCAGGTTTCGGGCCGATCAGCCGAATCCCGGTGCGGCTGGAGTTGTAGTGCACCTGCCACTCAGCAGCGAAAAATTCGCCGATATCGTCATCGGTAAAGAAGGCAGGTGCGCCGTGCGGACCATAAATAACGCGCAGCTGCCATTCACCGTTAAGCGGCGGCAGCAGCGTCTCAGGCAGGCGCGCCGCCGCAGCCTGACGCGGCGCGGCCAGCTGCAGCACGTCGCCGGCGCGCAGCGCCCGCCCGGCGTGACCGCCAAACTTACCCAGCGTAAAGGTACTGCGGCTGCCCAGATAGCGCGGTGTATCCAGCCCGCCCGCCAGCAGCAGATAGCTGCGGCAGCCGTCGCGCACGTCGCCCAGCGTCAGGGTTTGCCCGGCCTGCGCATGCAACACCTGATGCATCGCCAGCGGCTGGCTGTCGAGGGTGGCCGCCAGCGGCGCGCCGCTCAGCACAAAGCTGCACGCCTGATTAAAGCGCAGCGTCGGACCGCGCAGCGTGATTTCCAGCCCGGCCGCCTGGGCCTCGTTACCCAGCAGGCGATTGCCGAGCTGGAAGGCGCGGCTGTCGAACGGCCCGGAAGGCGGTACGCCGACGTGCCAGTAGCCGACGCGGCCCGGCGCATCCTGCACCGTGGTGAGGGTGCCGCCGCTGAGGATATCCAGCGTTGGCGGCTGCCACGCCACGCTGCCGAGCGTGGCGGTAATGATGCGTCCCTGCTGCACGTCCGGCAGCGTACAGAGCTGACGCAGCCAGCGCAGGTTGGTCTCGATGCCATACAGCTCACTCTGCGCCAGCGCCGCGATCATGCCATCGAGCGCGCGCTGGCGATCGGCCGCGTGCACGAGGATCTTCGCCAGCATCGGATCGTAAAACGGTGAAACTTCCATGCCGCTCTCTACGCTGCTGTCGATGCGCAGCGTAGCGTGATCGAGCGCCGTCGGGAACTGCACGTGGCTGAGCAGTCCGGCGCTCGGCTGAAACTGCTTCGCCGGATCCTCAGCGTACAGCCGCACCTGAATGGCATGGCCCTGCGCCACCGGTTGCAGCGTCGCCAGCGGCGGCAGGCGCTGCTGCGCCAGTTCGACCATCCAGCGCACCAGATCCACGCCGTACACCAGTTCAGTGACGCCATGCTCGACCTGCAGGCGGGTATTCACTTCGAGGAACCAGAATTGCTGGCTGACCTCATCGTAGACATACTCCACCGTGCCGGCGCTGCGATAGTTAACCGCGCGCGCCAGCCGTACGGCGGTGGCCTGCAACTGCGCGCGCACCGCATCGCTGAGCCGCGGCGCGGGTGTTTCCTCCAGCACCTTCTGATTACGGCGCTGCGCCGAGCAGTCGCGTTCGCCCAGCGCAATCACGTCGCCCCGGCCATCGCCAAAAATCTGTACTTCGATATGGCGCGCCCGGGCGATAAATTTCTCTAAAAACACGCCATCGTCGGCGAAATTGTTGCCTGCCAGCCGCTTCACGCGGGTAAAGGCTTCCTCCAGCTCGTCCGCGCTGTTACAGCGCTGCATCCCGATGCCGCCCCCGCCGGCGGTACTTTTCAGCATCACCGGATAGCCAATCTGTTGCGCGGCGGCCTGTGCCTGCTGCAGGGAGGTCAGCAGGCCGCTGCCCGGCAGCAGTGGCACCGCGTTCTGCTCAGCCAGTTCGCGCGCGCGATGTTTCAGGCCAAACGCCCGCATCTGCGCCGCATCCGGCCCGAGAAAATGCAGGCCTGCTGCTTCGCAGCGCGTGACGAACTCCGGTTTTTCACTGAGAAAGCCATAGCCCGGATGCAGCGCCTGCGCGCCGCTCTGCGCGGCAATCGCCAGCAGTTTGTCCTGGTTGAGATAGGTGTCGCGCACCTGGCCCTCGCCCAGCGACCAGGCTTCATCGGCCAGCCGCACGTGGCGCGCATGGCGATCGGCTTCGGCATAGACGGCAATCGCCCGGATATTCATGGCCTGCAGGGTACGGATGATACGCACGGCAATCGCGCCACGGTTGGCAATCAATACGCGATCAATCATGACTGAATACTCTTATTGCGGCAGGTCGTCCTGCACCAGCTGTGACGGCGTAAAACGGGTCGTCCCGTTGCGTCAGAGAATCACCACACGCTGACAGCAATCGGCGTCGGGTTGTAACCGTTACAGGGATTGTTGAGCTGCGGACAGTTGGAGATCAGCACCAGAATGTTCATCTGCGCCACCATCTCAACATACTTACCCGGCGCGGAGATGCCATCGGCAAACGTCAGGCCGCCGTCGTGGGTCACCGGCACATTCATGAAAAAGTTAATGTTGTGCGTGATATCGCGGCGCGTCAGGCCAGACTCCGGATGCGCGGCGACCGCCAGCATCCAGCTGTCGCGGCAGGAGTGCATGTGGCGCTTTTCGAGGTCATAACGCACCGTATTACTCTCGCACGAGCAGGCGCCGCCGAGCGTATCGTGACGGCCACAGGTATCGGCGGTGATGGTCAGCATCGGCCGATCAAGATTAGAACGCAACACGCTGCCGGCCGTGAGAAACACGTTGTGCTGGCCGCGCAGCGTCTCGCTCATGCTGTAGCGCTCGGCGGTATCGTCGGCATTAAAAAACAGCGTGTCCGCCGCCTGATTGCCTTCCAGATCGGTAATGCGCAGCGTTTCTCCGGCGGCAATGCGCTGCAGCCAGTAATCACCGGCGTCGATCTGCTGCTGCAGACGCGCCTGCGCCGGGTTTCGTTCACTCTCTTTAATCATCACACTTCTCCCTGCAGTTGATAGAGGGCGTTATTGCGCAGGCCGCGCTGGTTTTCCGCGCGCTGCAGACAGATTTCCGGCAGCGGAGCGCGCTGCGCATCCAGCGTCAGCTGCAGCGGCTGGCGCGGATAATCGCTCGCCGGGCTGAGCGGGTGCGGACAGGTGTGCAGCAGCACCAGCGTGTCCATGGCGAAACGCAGCCGAACCTGCGCGCCGGCTTCGCCCTGCCGCTCCAGCGTTAAGCGCCCGCTGTCATCGGCGCGTACCTGCGCAAACAGATTGAGGCAGGCCGCCATGTCGCGCTGGCCAAGGCCATATTTCGCCAGCTCGACCAGGAAGCTGTCGTAGCCGTTTTGATGGCGCAGGTTACGCGCCTGCTGATAGTCGCTGACCCCATAGCGCGCAGCCGTTTGTGCCGCGTTCAGCGTGCCGCACACGCTCTCGTGCCAGCCGAAACTGTCGTATTCAATGCCGCAGAAAATGCGCCCCATGTCCGAGTAGAGACAGTGGCCGGCGGTGAGCCGGAAAGTGTGCTGGCACTTGAGCGTGTCCGGCGCGTTATAGCGCTCCAGCAGGTTTTCCGGGTTATAAAACAGCAGGCTGGCGCTGGCGCCGCCCTCCACATCGGTCAGCGTCAGCGCGCTGCCGCTGCGCATGACAAATGACCAGTGCGCCCCGGCGGGCAGCAGGGTTTGGTATGGCTGCATCGTGCTCTCCTTTAAGCCACCTGCGTTGCGGACAGCACTTCAGCGGCGGGCTGAGTGCGATCCAGCGGCAGGTCGTAAGTGATAGTGGCGCCCCAGGCTTGCGGCGCGTGCGGATCGTGGCGCAGTTTGTCGAACACCAGCAGGCGTGACGCGAGGCTGAAGCCCTCTTTCAGATCGTGGGTGATCATGAAAATGGTCAGCTGATGCTGCTGCCACAGCTGGGTGATCAGCTGATGCATCTCGCTGCGAATACCGGGATCGAGCGCGCCGAAAGGTTCATCCAGCAGCAGAATGCGCGGCTGTTTCATCAGCGCCTGCGCCAGGGCCAGACGTTGCTGCATGCCGCCCGACAGCTGATGCGGATATTTGCTCTGCGCCTGTTCCAGTCCGACCTGCGCCAGCATTGCCTGCGCGCGCTGGCGAATCGCCTGACGTTTGCGCCCCCAGACGCGTCCCAGCCAGCGTGCGCTGCTGAACTCGTCGGCCAGCATCACGTTGCCGAGCACCGTCAGATGCGGAAACACCGAGTAGCGCTGAAACACCACGCCGCGATGGGCGTCCGGCTCGTCGGGAATCGGTGCGCCATCCAGCAGCAGCTCGCCTTTGGTCGGCGCTTCGGTGCCGAGCAGCATATTCAGAAACGTGGTTTTGCCGCAGCCGGAGGCGCCGACAATCGCCACGAACTCGCCGCGCTCGACCTGCATATTCAGCCGCTCCAGCACCACCTGATCGCCGTAGTGTTTTTCCAGATTTTTCAGTTGCAGTAAGGGCATCGCGCGCTCCTTATTTGGCGTGATACCACGGCCAGCAGCGTCGGCTGACGAGCCGCAGCAGCAGGTCGAGGGCAAAGGCCAGCAGGGTAATCCATGCCACGTACGGCAGAATCACATCCATGGCCAGATAGCGGCGCATCAGGAAGATGCGATAACCGAGACCTTCCGTGGCCGCAATCGCTTCGGCAGCAATCAGGAACAGCCACGCCGAACAGAGCGACAGCCGCACCGCATCGCACAGGCGCGGCATCAGCTGCGGCAGAATCACCCGCCACAGAATCTGCGCGCTATGCGCACCCAGCGTCTGCGCTTTGACCAGCTGCTCCTGCGGGATTTTCTGCACCTGCAGCTGCAGATCGCGGGCGATCAGCGGCGTGATGCCGATAACGATCAGCACCACTTTGGAGACTTCGCCAAGGCCAAAGCAGATAAACAGAATGGGCAGAATCGCCAGCGGCGGCACCAGCGCAAACAGCGTCACCAGCGGTGCCAGCACCGCGCGCACCACCGGCAGCGCGCCGGTGAACAGGCCGATTGCCAGCGCCAGCAGCGCGCTGATAGCAACGCCGCTCAGCAAACGCAGCAGGCTGGCGGCGGTATCGCTCCACAGCAGATATTCGCCGGTGCGCGGGCTGGGCTGAAACGCCATCCGGCTGATGGCCTCGCCCATGGCGTTGAATCCCGGCAGCAGCTTGTCTGCCGCGTTCAGGCTGAGACGCGCATCCGACGCGAACAGATAGACCAGCAGCACCGCCAGCAGCGGCAGAATGCCAAGCAGCAGGCGGCCGAGCGGCAGCGGTTGGTAGTTGATCAATTTACGCATCGGCAGCGCCTCGCTTACAGCTGACCGGCGGCGGCCAGTTTGGTGAAGGTGTCGGTAAAGCGCAGTTTGATGTTGCCGGCATCGCCCCAGTTACCGGCCGGGGTAGCGACCCCTACCGCATCGGCCCCCGGCGCGCCTTCGCCCAGCAGACCGTGTTTAAAGGAGAATTCGGCCACCAGCTGCATCGTGGCTTTTAACTGCGGGCTATCGACAAAATCCAGCGTGGTTTTGGCATCGCTGAACAGGTGTGTCGCGGCAAGCTGCTGATCAAAACCGGCCAGATCGGTACCGGATGCCTGCGCCATCTGCGTGCGCGCCGCTTTGGCACTGTCGCTCTGTCCGGCCATGCTGTGCAGCGTCTCGTACCAGGCACCGGTCAGCGCTTTGCCGAGCTGAGGATATTTGTTGAGCGTGGCGGTGTTAACTACCAGCAGGTCAAGGATTTCGCCCGGGATCTGCGCCGAGGAGAACACCAGATGGCTGTCCGGCTGCTTCTCTGCTTCCGCCAGCAGCGGATTCCACGTGACGATGGCGTTAACGTCAGCAGTACCAAATGCCGCCACCAGATCGGCATCGGCGGTATTAACCACCCTGACGTCTTTCTCGCTCATGCCGGATTTCTCCAGCGCGCGCGCCAGCAGATAGTGTGAGACCGAGAGTTCGACGAGGTTGATGGGTTTGCCTTTCAGCGCGCTGACGCTGTCCGCGCCTTTAAGCAGAATGCCGTCGTTACCGTTGGAGTAGTCGCCGACAATCAGCGCGGTGCTGTCGACGCCGCCAGTGGCCGGAATGGTCAGCGCATCCATGTTGGTCATGGTGCAGCCGTCAAAGCCACCTGCGGTGTACTGATTGACCGACTCGATATAGTCGTTAACCTGCACAAACTGAATATCGATGCCGTACTTATCGGCCCACTTTTTCACGATGCCGCTTTGCTGGGCGTAATCCCACGGCATCCAGCCAGCGTAGATGGACCAGCAAAGCTTAAAGGATGGTTTAGCGGCGGCCAGCGACGGAACGCTGAACAGGGCGACGCTGCAAATCAGCAGCAGGCGCAGACAGGCTTTAATCATGATGATTCCTCTGGCGTTAACGGACGAAAATCAGGCAGGAGGCGGCGAGCAACGTTCTCGCTTTCCTCCCGGGCTTTTTTCCCGCCGTGTAACCGTCAGAGGACGGTCGGTCACTCTCGGACCAGCATCTCGCGATCGGAACCCTAGTGACCCATTGCAAATTGTGTGGCGACGTCGGTTGCCCGCGATCGCTCCTGCATCTGCCAGAAAGCAGGCAATATCAATGCCAGGTTGCTATCAGCCTGAATTACATGTGTTATTGCACAGCGCTGCGCTCGCAGGCAGGCTGCGCTGCACAGTTGTGCAGCAGGCACGCACCAGCGTGAAGCACTGCAGACCAGCCGTTGTACAGCCGGGGCCATTGCACTATTCTTTAGGACCTTTCCCAGCGAATCGAATTTAGCCATCGTCACAACAGGAGTTGAATTATGGCGTCAGGAATTTCCCGCATCTGGATGCGTAGCGGCATGCTGCTGACCGGCGTGCTACTTGTGCTGCAGCTTACCGCCTGCGGCGATAAAGAGGGCGATCAGCGCAAAGCCTTTACTGATTTTCTGCAAAACACCGTGATGCGCAGCGGTGAACATCTGCCCAGCCTGAGCGAAAACCAGAAGCAAACCTTCGGTAACTACGCCAGTGATTACGCCATTCTGTATGGCTTCTCGCAGCAGGTGAATCAGGCGGTAGATCAGGGCATGCGCCCGGTGGTTGATGAGCTGGCGGCCATCCGCGTGCCGCAGGATTACCTGACGCGCCGCGACAGCCTGCGCCAGGCGAGCGGCAATCTGAGCGTGCTGACGCAGCAGATTCAGAGCGCCAAAATGCAGGCCGACAGCAGCAAAGCCACGCTGAAGCAGCCGGACGATTTGAAGAAAGTGTACGACAGCGTGTACGCCAAAGTGGTGACGCAGCCAGCCAGCACGCTGATCCCGCTGCTGCCGCAGCTGCAGGCGCTGAGCCAGTCGGCAGTTCAGGCCGGCGATTATCTGCAGTCGCAGGGCGCGCGCGTCAGCTTCAATGACGGCGGCGTTCAGTTCCCGACGCAGGAGCAGGCCACGCAGTACAACACGCTGATGAGCAATCTCGCCAGCAATACGCAGGCGCTGACCCAGGCACAAAATGCCGTACAGGGTGGTTTGCAGTAAGCCGCTCAGCGGGCAGTTCTCCACTGCCCGCTTTTTCAGATTTTCGTCACTTCCTTACATCGGCTTTTTCTGTCAGCACAGAGTGTGATCTGGCGCATTTTCAACCAAAAATAGTTTGTGATCTCAATCACATTTGTGAAACAAACCGGCCTAGGTGAAAGGTGATTTTTGTCACATTTCTACCGCTGTTGCGCGCATTTTTTCGCCGGCGTTGCTTTCTTACAGGGTATTTTTGTGATCAAAGTCACCTTTAATCCCCCTGCCCACCCCAACTTAGCGTGATGTGCATCACACTTTTTCCTGACGCTACGCAGTGTAATCAACTAGTGCTAGAGTCCGCGTGCATACAGTAATGCCACGGCCCCCGCCGTAACGTCTTAACAAAAACAAACGCGCTCTCTTATTGCAGCGCGTCTCAATAAGGGGTGGGTTTATGTCCTCATCAGTCAAGGTCAAGGTTCAGAGCTTTGGTCGCTTTCTGAGTAATATGGTGATGCCAAACATCGGTGCGTTTATCGCCTGGGGTATCATCACAGCACTGTTCATTCCAACCGGATGGATTCCTAACGAAACGCTGGCCAAGCTGGTCGGCCCGATGATTACCTACCTGCTGCCGTTGCTCATCGGCTTCACCGGTGGTCGTCTGGTGGGTGGCGATCGCGGCGGCGTGGTCGGTGCCATCACCACCATGGGCGTGATCGTCGGTGCCGATATGCCGATGTTCCTTGGCTCGATGATTGCCGGTCCGCTGGGCGGCTGGGCGATTAAGTCGTTTGACCGCGCGGTTGACGGCAAAATCAAAAGCGGCTTCGAGATGCTGGTCAACAACTTCTCGGCCGGTATTATCGGTATGCTGCTGGCGCTGCTGGCCTTCCTCGCTATCGGTCCGCTGGTAGAAGGTCTGTCGCACATTCTCGCCGCCGGCGTAAACCTGATGGTGCAGAACAACCTGCTGCCGCTGACCTCAATCTTTGTTGAACCGGCGAAAATCCTGTTCCTCAATAACGCCATCAACCACGGTATCTTCTCGCCGCTGGGTATCCAGCAGGCCAGCGAAGCGGGCAAATCGATCTTCTTCCTGATTGAAGCGAACCCGGGTCCGGGTATGGGCGTGCTGGTTGCTTATATGATCTTCGGCCGCGGCAGCGCCAAGCAGTCGGCGGGCGGTGCAGCGATCATCCACTTCCTTGGCGGTATCCACGAAATCTACTTCCCGTACGTGCTGATGGCGCCACGCCTGCTGCTGGCGGTGATCCTCGGCGGTATGACCGGCGTGTTCACCCTGACGCTGCTGAACGGCGGTCTGGTATCACCGGCCTCGCCAGGTTCGATTCTGGCCGTGCTGGCGATGACGCCAAAAGGCGCTTACTTCGCTAACATCGCGGCTATCGTTGCGGCTTTCGCCGTCTCCTTCGTGGTCTCCTCGATTCTGCTGAAAACCAGCAAAGTAAAAGAAGAAGACGACATTGAAGCGGCGACCCAGCGCATGAAAGACATGAAAGCGCAGTCAAAAGGCCAGGCCGTTGCCGGTTCACCGGTGATTGCCGATGCCAGCAGCGTTGACGTCAGCCACGTGCGCAAAATCATCGTCGCCTGTGATGCCGGTATGGGCTCCAGCGCGATGGGTGCAGGCGTGCTGCGCAAGAAGGTGCAGGATGCGGGCCTGAGCAATATCTCTGTGACCAACAGCGCGATTAACTCGCTGCCGGGCGATGTCGATCTGGTGATTACTCACCGCGATCTGACCGAACGTGCGATGCGTCAGGCGCCACAGGCGCAGCACATCTCGCTGAACAACTTCCTCGACAGCGCGCTGTACACCAACCTGACTGAGCGTCTGGTGGCGGCGAACCGCAGCGAAGCCCACCGTGAAACGGTGCAAACCGCGCTGGCAGACAGCTATGACGACGGCAGCGCGCACCTGTTCAAACTGGGCGCTGATAACGTGTTCCTCGGCCTGAGCGCCAGCAATAAAGAGCAGGCGATTCGCTTCGCAGGCGAGCAGCTGGTGAAAGGCGGTTACGTGCAGCCGGAATACGTTGAAGCGATGCTGGCGCGCGAGCAGCTGACGCCAACCTACCTCGGTGAATCCATCGCTGTGCCGCACGGCACCGTCGAAGCCAAAGACCGCGTGCTGAAAACCGGCGTGGTATTCTGCCAGTATCCGGCCGGCGTGCAGTTTGGCGATGAGCCGGACGAA
Organism: Pantoea sp. Morm; assembly: GCF_016643525.1. Lineage (NCBI taxonomy): Bacteria > Pseudomonadati > Pseudomonadota > Gammaproteobacteria > Enterobacterales > Erwiniaceae > Pantoea > Pantoea sp. Morm. Next base: position 132,619 of record NZ_VOQX01000004.1, read on the forward strand.
GTCGCGCGACTGGTGATTGGTATTGCCGCACGCAATAACGAACACATTCAGGTGATCACCAGCCTGACCAATGCGCTCGACGACGACAGCGTAATTGAGAAGCTGGCGAACACTACCAGCGTGCAGGACGTGCTGGATCTGCTGTCTGGCAGCACTGCCAACGCGTAATTCGCGGTTTTAACTTCCCTGGGGCGGGCAAGCCCGTCCCCACTTTCCGGGGCGGACATGCCCGCCCCTTCGTCATTTGATATGGGTCAAATTTATGAAAGCGTTACATTTTGGAGCAGGTAACATCGGCCGTGGATTTATCGGTAAGCTGCTGGCGGATGCCGGTATCGAACTGGTGTTTGCTGATGTGAATCAGGTGGTGCTTGATGCCCTTAACGCCCGTCATGAGTATCCGGTTCACGTGGTGGGCGAGCAGGCGCAGGTTGAAATCGTTACCGGCGTCAGCGCGGTGAACAGCACCAGCGACGACATCGTCACGCTGATTGCTGAGGTTGATATCGTTACCACGGCGGTTGGTCCGCAGATCCTTGAGCGCATCGCGGGCAGCGTGGCGCAGGGTCTGGCCAAACGCAGTGACAACGGTAATGTCCGTCCGCTGAATATCATCGCCTGTGAAAACATGGTGCGCGGCACCAGCCAGCTGAAGCAGCACGTACTGAAGGCGCTGCCGCCGCAGTATCATGCGTGGGTTGAAGAGCATGTTGGCTTTGTTGATTCGGCAGTTGACCGCATCGTGCCGCCATCTGAAGCCGGCAGCACCGATCCGCTGGAAGTTACCGTAGAAACCTTCAGCGAGTGGATTGTCGACAAAACACAGTTTAAAGGCGCGCTGCCGGACATTCCTGGCATGGAGCTGACCGATAACCTAATGGCGTTCGTCGAGCGCAAGCTGTTTACCCTCAACACCGGCCACGCCATTACCGCTTATCTCGGTAAGCTCGCCGGTCACGCCACCATTCGCGAAGCCATTCTCGACCAGAAAGTGCGTGCCGTGGTGCAGGGCGCGATGCAGGAGAGCGGCGCGGTGCTGATCCAGCGTTATGGTTTCGATGCGGAGAAACATGCCGCGTATATCCAGAAAATCCTCACGCGTTTCGAAAACCCGTACCTGAAAGATGACGTTGAGCGCGTCGGCCGTCAGCCGCTGCGTAAGCTGAGTGCCGGCGATCGCCTGATCAAGCCAACGCTGGGCACGCTGGAGTATCAGCTGCCGCACGCCAGCCTGGTGCAGGGCATTGCCGCCGCGATGCACTATCGCAGCGAAGCCGATCCGCAGGCGCAGGAGCTGGCGTCACTGATCGCGCAGAAAGGCCCACAGGCGGCGCTGGCGGAGATTTCTGGCCTTGATGCCAATAGCGAAGTGGTGAGCTCAGTGGTGAGTGCTTACCACGCTATGGCATAATGCGCGCCCTTTAGTGGTCAATTCGGGCACGGCAGCCGCGTGCCCGTCGACGGTAGCTGAATGATGCAGGCAATAATGGAAGAGAAGCAGGCTTTTGAAAACCGGGTGCTTGAGCGGCTGAACGCCGGTCGTTCGGTGAGAAGCTTCCTGATCGCCGCTGTCGAACTGCTGGCGGAAGCAGTCAATCTGCTGGTGCTGCAGGTCTTTCGCAAAGACGACTACGCGGTGAAATATGCGGTGGAACCGCTGCTGCTGGGCGACGGCCCGCTGGGCGAGCTCTCGGTACGCCTGAAGCTTATCTACGGCCTGGGGGTGATCAATCGCCACGAATACGAAGACTGCGAGCTGCTGCTGGCGCTGCGTGAGGAGCTGAATCACGACACCAGCGACTACCGCTTTACCGACGATGAAATACTCGGCCCGTTCGGCGAACTGCACTGCGTGCTGGCCTGGCCGCCGCAACCCGATTTCACCCGCGACGACGCCGCGCTGCGCGCCATGCAGCAGCAGCGCTACCTGCAGATGGTGCGATCCACCATGGTGCTGTCGCTGACCGAGCTCATTTCCCGTATCTCGCACAAACAGGCCTTCAAGAAGCCCGCCGTGTAACGCTTCCCCTGCGGCGCTGTTGCCACGCGCCGCTGTTCTCTCCGCCGCAGACAAAATATTACGCAGGATATTGATGCAGCGCTTTTTTTGGCGGTTGATGATTTTGCCAACAATCGTCAGATAGCGATATACTTACCGCTCCTGTGGCAAACAGACGACATCCCTATGAAATACGATACATCTGAACTCTGCGACATCTACCATGAAGAAGTGAACGTTGTTGAACCGCTTTTTTCGAACTTTGGTGGGCGCACCTCATTCGGTGGTCAAATTACCACAGTGAAATGTTTCGAAGACAACGGCCTGCTGTATGACCTGCTCGAAGAGAACGGTCGCGGTCGCGTGCTGCTGGTCGATGGCGGCGGCTCAGTGCGGCGCGCGCTGGTTGACGCTCAGTTAGCAAGACTGGCGGCGCAAAACGAGTGGGAAGGCATCGTGGTGTACGGCTCGGTTCGCCAGGTCGATGAACTGGAAGAGCTGGAGATCGGCATTCAGGCGATTGCGGCCATTCCGGCTGGCGCCGCAGGCGAAGGCATCGGCGAGAGCGACGTGCGGGTTAACTTCGGCGGCGTCACCTTCTTCTCCGGCGATCATCTCTACGCCGACAACACCGGCATGATCCTGTCTGAAGACGCACTCGACATCGAGTAAGCGACAAACAAAAACGGGTGCCGCGGCACCCGTTGGTTTAAGCGCTGAGGCTTAAACTTCTTCCATTTTTCCCAGCAGTGCACGCAGGCGCTCCTGCCATACATGCTGCTCTTCTTTCAGATGCTGATTTTCACGCGCCAGCGCTTCGTGATTGCCGGATGCCTGGCTCATTTCGTTTTTCAGGTTATTGTTCTGCTCTTTCAGCTCTTCAATTTCCATCTGCAGCAGGGTGATGGTATCAATCGCCTGCTGTACTTTCGCTTCCAGTTTCTCGAATACTTCAAATGACATCTTTCTGACCTCTCCTAAATCGTGCAAGGCGTTGATAGACCGGGCGTGCCTTAAAATAGTGCGTCCAGCCACGATGTCCCGATTGTATGTAGCCACACCCGGCAAGTCCAGCAGCACAAGGCCTGCGAGGGAAGTCTGTAACACTTTTCAGTTTATACCTGGAAAACGCGCAACTTCGCGCATTTTGCGCGCGGTCACACGCGCAGGGTGCAGCGCAGCGGGGGTTTTTGGCCCTAAACACAGGCAAAAGACGCGAAAACGCGCATTTTTATGACACGGCACACAAAATTCGATTTCGCTATTTCTCGTTTATGCTCGTTAACGATAAATTCACATCAACCCTACATTAGAGCTGGGCGACTCAAGGATTGAGAACAAAAACTGATAAAATTTAACCTCGCTTCAGGAATTCCATTATGAGTCAGACAACGAACACACTCAAAGGTCAGTGCATCGCCGAGTTTCTCGGTACCGGTTTGATCATCTTTTTTGGTGCCGGCTGTGTGGCGGCGCTGAAGCTGGCCGGTGCCGCATTCGGCCAGTGGGAAATTTGTATCATCTGGGGTCTTGCTGTCTCCATGGCGGTTTATCTGAGCGCAGGCGTATCCGGCGCTCACCTCAATCCGGCAGTCACGGTTGCCCTGTGCCTGTTCGCCAACTTCGAAGGCCGCAAAGTTTTACCTTATATTGTGTCGCAAATCGCTGGCGCGTTCTGTGCGGCGGCGCTGGTCTACGGTCTTTACTACAATCTGTTCTTTGATTACGAAGCCAGCCACCAGATGGTACGCGGCAGCGTGCAGAGCCTCGATCTGGCCGGTATCTTCTCCACCTATCCGAACCCGCACATCACCGTGGCGCAGGCGTTCCTGGTGGAAATGGTAATTACCGCCGTGCTGATGGCGGTGATCATGGCGCTGACCGACGACGGCAACGGCGTACCGCGTGGCCCGCTGGCGCCGCTGCTGATTGGTCTGCTGGTGGCGGTGATTGGCGGTTCCATGGGTCCGCTGACCGGCTTCGCCCTGAACCCGGCGCGTGACTTCGGTCCGAAGCTGTTCGCCTTCTTCGCGGGCTGGGGTAACGTGGCGTTCACTGGTGGTAAAGATATTCCTTACTTCCTGGTGCCAATTTTTGGCCCGCTGGTCGGAGCCTGCCTCGGTGCCTTCGGTTACCGTGCGCTGATTGGCCGTCACCTGCCGGGCAACCTTGCAGAAACCAGTAAAACAGAAAAACCGGTCGCGCGCGCTGAGCAGCGTAAAGCGTAAGTTTCATCGTTAATCATCAGGAAACCATAATGACTACGACTGATAAAAAATATATTGTCGCGCTCGATCAGGGCACAACCAGCTCACGTGCCGTGGTGCTCGATCATGACGCCAACATCGTCGCCGTCTCACAGCGCGAATTCACCCAGATCTACCCGAAAGCCGGCTGGGTTGAACACGATCCGATGGACATCTGGGCCTCACAGAGCTCCACGCTGGTGGAAGTGCTGGCGCACGCTGATATCCGTTCTGACCAGATCGCCGCCATCGGTATCACCAACCAGCGTGAAACCGCGATTGTCTGGGACAAAGAGACCGGCAAACCGATTTACAACGCCATCGTCTGGCAGGATCCGCGTACCGCCGACTACTGTAACAAGCTGAAGAAAGAGGGTCTGGAAGAGTATATCCAGCACACCACCGGTCTGGTGATTAACCCGTACTTCTCCGGCACCAAGGTGAAATGGATTCTCGACCACGTGGAAGGCGCACGCGAGCGGGCGAAACGCGGCGAACTGCTGTTCGGTACCGTTGATACCTGGCTGGTGTGGAAAATGACCCAGGGCCGCGTGCACATCACCGATCACACCAACGCATCGCGTACCATGATGTACAACATCCACAAGCTGGAGTGGGATGCGCGCATGCTGGAGATTCTGGATATTCCGCGCGAAATGCTGCCGGAAGTGAAAGGATCGTCCGAAATCTACGGCCAGACCAACATTGGTGGTAAGGGCGGCACGCGTATTCCTATAGCCGGTATCGCCGGTGACCAGCAGGCTGCGCTGTATGGCCAGCTGTGTGTGCAGCCTGGTATGGCGAAAAACACCTACGGCACCGGCTGCTTTATGCTGATGAACACCGGTACCGAAGCGGTTACTTCGACTCACGGTCTGCTGACCACCATCGCCTGCGGTCCACGCGGCGAGGTGAACTACGCGCTGGAAGGTGCCGTGTTCATCGGTGGTGCGTCCATTCAGTGGCTGCGCGATGAGATGAAGCTGATCAGCGATGCGGGCGACTCCGAATACTTCGCGATGAAAGTCAAAGACACCAATGGCGTGTACATGGTGCCGGCCTTTACCGGTCTCGGCGCACCGTACTGGGACCCGTATGCGCGCGGCGCAATCTTCGGTCTGACCCGTGGTGCCAACGCCAACCACATTATTCGCGCCACGCTGGAGTCCATCGCTTACCAGACGCGTGATGTGCTGGAAGCAATGCAGAACGATGCCGATACCCGCCTGCAGTCGCTGCGCGTGGATGGCGGTGCGGTGGCCAACAACTTCCTGATGCAGTTCCAGTCCGATATTCTCGGCACGCGCGTGGAGCGTCCGGAAGTGCGCGAAGTGACTGCGCTGGGTGCGGCTTACCTCGCCGGTCTGGCGGTCGGCTTCTGGAACGATCTGGAAGAAGTTCGTGCTAAAGCTGTAGTGGAACGCGAGTTCCGTCCAAGCATTGAAACCACCGAACGCAACGTGCGCTATGCCGGCTGGAAAAAAGCCGTGGCGCGCGCCCAGGCGTGGGAAGAAGAAGAGTAACACTGTGCTGACCCGCGGCGCCCTGCCGCGGGTTTTTCCCGTCCCCCTGCCCCGCTGTGCTACACTGCCCGCCTGTTTTTTGTCAGGTGCAGACCATGAAACGAGAACTCGCGATTGAATTTTCCCGTGTGACCGAAGCCGCTGCGTTAGCGGGCTATCACTGGTTAGGACGCGGCGACAAGAATGCCGCCGACGGCGCCGCCGTCAACGCCATGCGCATTATGCTCAACACCATCAACATCGACGGCCAGATCGTGATTGGCGAGGGCGAAATCGACGAAGCACCGATGCTCTACATTGGTGAAAAAGTCGGTACCGGCCACGGCGATGCGGTGGACATTGCAGTTGATCCTATCGAAGGCACGCGCATGACTGCGATGGGCCAGGCCAACGCGCTGGCGGTGCTGGCGGTGGGCGATAAAGGCAGCTTCCTGCACGCACCTGATATGTATATGGAAAAGCTGATTGTCGGTCCGGGCGCGCGCGGCGCTATCGATCTCAACCTGCCGCTCGCCACCAATCTGCAGGCGATTGCGCAGGCGCTCAATAAACCGCTCAGCCAGCTGACGGTGTCGATTCTCGCCAAACCGCGTCACGATGCGGTCATCGCGCAGCTGCAGCAGCTGGGCGTGCGCGTGTTTGCTTTTCCGGACGGCGACGTGGCGGCCTCCATTCTTACCTGTATGCCGGACAGCGAAGTGGACGTGCTGTATGGCATTGGCGGTGCGCCAGAAGGCGTGGTGTCGGCGGCGGTAATCCGCGCCATGGATGGCGACATGCAGGCGCGCCTGCTGGCTCGTCATCAGGTCAAAGGGGATTCGGCCGACAACCGCCGTCTGGGTGAGCAGGAGCTGGCGCGCTGTGCCGAAATGGGCATCAACGCCGGGGAAGTGCTGACGCTGCAACAGATGGCGCGTAACGATAACGTGATTTTCGCGGCAACCGGCATCACCACGGGCGATCTGCTAAAAGGCATCACGCGCCAGGGCAATATCGCCACCAGCGAAACGCTGCTGGTGCGCGGCAAATCGCGCACCATTCGCCGCATTCAGTCGATCCACTATCTGGACCGCAAAGACGCGGCGCTGCACCCTTTTATCCTGTAACCGTCTGTTTGCCGCTCTCCGGATGACGCGAGAGCGGCCACCAGCACAGCAGCATCACCAGCGACGTCACAAACATCAGCATACCGAGGCTCGACTGATCGTGCTGCGGCAGCAGCGCTGAGAGCCACGCCACCACGCCGGAACCCAGATTCTGCAGCCCCCCAATCAGCGCACCGGCACTGCCGGCCAGCCACGCGTACGGCTCCATCGCGCCAGAAGTTGCCAGCGGAAACAGCATGCCCGCGCCGAAGAAAAACAGCGCGGCCGGTACCAGCAGCGTCCAGATAGTCATCACGCCAAACCACGCCGGCAGCCACATCAGCAGGCCCGCCAGCAGGCAGCTGTTCACGCCGTACCACATCAGCGTATGCCAGGATTTCTGCTCGCGGCCGGCAAACCAGGCACCGAAAAAGGCCGCCGGAATCGGCAGGATGAACAAAATACTCACCGTCAGCCCGTCGAGCCCCAGCACGCCCGCCATCAGTACGCCACAGCTGGCTTCAAATACCGCAATGCCTGCCAGCGCGCCGATCAGCAGTAGCAGATAACGCACAAAGTTGCCGTCGCTGAGCAGCGTGATGTAACGGCGCAGAAAAGGTGTCGCGGGCGCATCCACCGGACGGGTCTCCGGGAGCCAGCGCGCCATCGCCGCCGTTACGCCAACACACAGCAGCAGCAGGAAAGCAAAGCAGGCGTGCCAGCCAAACAGATGGGTCAGCAGCGCGCCGATTACCGGAGCCAGCAGCGGGCTGACCAGAATGCCCATGTTGAGCAGGCTGTTGGCCTGACGCAGCGCAATGCCGGAGTAAAGATCGCGCGGCATGGTGCGCGCCATCACGCCAGCCACGCCGGTACCCAGTCCCTGCACCGCACTGCCCAGCACCAGCACACTCAGCGACGGCGCAAACAGGGCGATCAGCGCGCCCGCCGCAAAGATCGTCATGCCCGCGAGGATCACCGGCCGCCGGCCAATGCTGTCCGACAGTGGCCCGTAGATCAGCTGCGATCCGCCGTAGGTCATCAGATAGGCCGCCATCACCTGCTGCATGGCGCCGCTGCGCACGTTAAGCGCCTCTGCCATGTTCGCCATGGCGGGCACATAGATGGTCTGCGCCATCTGTCCCACCGCCACCAGCACAATCAGCATGAACAGCAGGAAGCGGTTTTGCGTATTACTCATCATCATGGAACAAAATGTCTGCCTGAGAAACAAAGTAATGACAGCACTAAACAGGGCTGCCGGAGAGTTATGGCGGCAAAAATATCAGGAATTGCGCACAAAGCGAGAGGCGGGCGTAAAGCGGCAGCACAGGCACCGTCAAGCTTCTGTACCAGGCTGTAACGTGGCCGCTACAGTTGCTGATGTGTGCGGACGATTTGTCGCAGAGAGCCCTTTGACCGCTGCGGGGCTGGAAATCTGGTGCCGGGCTGACGAAGATAGAAAGAGACCAATTATCAATCATCAGGAGCGAACATGGCAGAGTGGGTCAATGCAGAAGTAAAAGAAGTGAAAAACTGGACCGACGCACTGTTCAGCCTGCGCGTCACGGCGCCCATCGACCCTTTTACCGCCGGCCAGTTTGCCAAGCTGGCGCTGGAAGTCGACGGCGAGCGCGTGCAGCGCGCCTACTCCTACGTTAACGCGCCGCAGGATCCGCTGCTGGAGTTCTATCTGGTAACGGTGCCGGAAGGGAAGCTCAGCCCGCGTTTGCAGGCGCTGCAGCCCGGCGATCAGGTGATGGTGACCAAAGAGGCGGCCGGTTTCTTTGTACTGGATGAGATCCCCGACTGCCAGACGCTGTGGATGCTGGCGACCGGCACGGCGATCGGCCCGTATCTGTCGATTTTGCAACAGGGTGAAGGGCTGGAGCGCTTCGACAACATTGTGCTGGTACACGCTGCGCGCTATGCCGCCGACCTGAGTTTTCTGCCGCTGATGCAGCAGCTACAGCAGCGTTATCAGGGCAAACTGCACATTCAGACGGTGGTCAGCCGCGAGCAGATGCCCGGTTCACTGCATGGCCGCGTACCGCAGCTGATCGAGAGCGGAGAACTGGAAAACGCCGTGGGCCTGCCGATGCTCGCCGATACCAGCCACGTGATGCTGTGCGGTAACCCGCAGATGGTGCGCGATACCCAGCAATTGCTGAAAGAGACCCGCGATATGCGCAAGCATTTCAAGCGTAAACCGGGCCACATGACCAGCGAGCATTACTGGTAATCGCGCCGGCAGCAAAATGTCAGATTTTTCCCGGCGCGGGTTTTGACTTTCAGCGGTAAAAACCGTTCTAATCGTGGGCTAAGTGAATGATTTAGGGCCGAAGCAATGAAGAATCTGCCAGTCGCGCTGCTGCTCAGCGTCGCACTGACATTTCCCGCCTGGGCGGAGGACGCGCCCGCGCAGGATCGCAACGATCACCTGCCTGCGGCGCCGTATCTGCTGGCGGGTGCGCCCACCTTTGATATGACCATCGCGCAGTTCCGCGAAAAGTACAACGCCGCCAATCCTGACCTGCCGCTGCAGGAGTATCGCGCCATCGATAACCGCGATGACAAGAGTCACCTGACACGTGCCGCCAGCAAAATCAGCGAAACGCTGTATGCCTCTACCGCGCTGGAACAGGGCACCGGCAAGATTAAAACGCTGCAGATTACCTGGCTGCCGGTGCCGGGCCCGGATATGAAAGCGGCACAGACACGCGCCATGGATTACATGACTGCGCTACTGCGCTTTTTTGTGCCCGGTTTGTCAGCGGAAGAGGGACACAAGAAGCTCGACGGCCTGCTCAGCGCCGGCAAGGGCGCACGCTATTTTTCCCGCACCGAAGGTGCACTGCGCTTTGTGGTGGCAGACAATGGCGACAAGGGACTGACCTTCGCCGTTGAGCCCATCAAACTGGCGCTCGCTAGCCCCTGATCTCCCCGGCAAAAATGACGAAAAGCAAAGCCAGCGCCCCATTTGATCTCTATACTGTCTGGCAGACATCGCTGCCCCGATGGCAGCGCTATTTCATGAATCGCGTTATGCGGAGGAAAGAATGCGACATCCACTGGTTATGGGTAACTGGAAACTGAATGGCAGCAAGCACATGGCGGGCGAGCTGATTGAAGGCCTGCGCAAAGAGCTGTCAGGTGTGGAAGGCTGCGGTGTGGCGATTGCTCCGCCGGCGATCTATCTGGATCAGGCCAAACACGCCATTTCCGGCAGCCACATTGCGCTGGGTGCGCAGAACGTTGACGTTAACCTGTCTGGCGCTTTCACCGGTGAAACCTCTGCCGAGATGCTGAAAGACATCGGCGCGAAATACATCATCATCGGCCACTCTGAGCGCCGCACCTACCATAAAGAGAGCGACGAGTTCATCGCGAAGAAATTCGCCGTGCTGAAGGCCGCAGGCCTGGTACCGGTGCTGTGCATCGGTGAGACCGAAGCCGAGAACGAAGCCGGCAAAACTGAAGAAGTGTGCGCACGTCAGATCGACGCCGTGCTGGAAACCCAGGGTGCAGCGGCCTTCGAAGGCGCGGTTATCGCCTATGAGCCAGTCTGGGCCATCGGTACCGGCAAATCAGCGACCCCAGCGCAGGCGCAGGCAGTACACAAATTCATTCGCGACCACATCGCGAAGAAAGATGCCGCTATCGCTGAGCAGGTAATCATTCAGTACGGCGGTTCGGTTAACGACAAAAACGCCGCAGAACTGTTCACCCAGCCGGACATCGACGGCGCGCTGGTGGGCGGTGCGTCGCTGAAGGCCGACGCTTTCGCGGTGATCGTCAAAGCCGCTGCAGCAGCCAAAAACGCGTAAGTTGCTGACGCAAAGAAAGGCGGCTGATGAGCCGCCTTTTTTATTGCCTGATCGGTCACGATGCCACTCACTCCAGCAAACGGCACTGGTGATCCTGCAGTTCTTCCGCCGAACCGCGATTCAGCTTGAGCCAGTTGCGCTCCAGCGCCAGCAGCGCCAGGCGTCCATCCGGCAACCGGGCCAGCGCCAGCCCGTATTTGCCCATCTCACCGCGCGCATGCGGCACCTCCTCAGCCAGCCGGATAAATACGCTCTGCTGCGCCAGTTCGGCAGTGCTCAGCGTGCGAATCAGCCAGGTATGCCGCAGCAGCGTTGCCGTCTGCCACTGCGCATTCAGCCTCGGCGCCAGCGTATCCAGCTGCTGACGCACATCCGGTCGCAGGCAGGAGATATGAATGTGCAGCTGATTCTGCGTACGACCATACTGCGCGTTAATAGCCAGCGACAGCACGCGGTCGTCGACAGGCGCACCGCGCTTCTGCGCCAGCAGGCGGCGCTGCTGCCAGGCGGCAGCAAACAGGTTCGGCGTGGTGGGTTCGAGGAGGATTGGGCTCTCCATGCCGGTGATTTTTGCTATCGGCATCAGCAGATATTGCAGCGGGCCATTCAGATCTTTGAGCGTAACGTAACCCTGCGCCAGATTGACCTGCTGACAGGGGGCAGGATTACCGCGTTGCGTCATGTCCGGTACGCACTTTTCGCTGACAATCTGCCATAGCGCGACGGCG
>NZ_VOQX01000040.1:0-45871 GCF_016643525.1 Pantoea sp. Morm
CTGCCGCCGGTGGCGACCGAAGCGGTGCCGGTGGTGTTTACAGAGTCGCTGAAAGAAGCGCGCTGGACGCCGCAGGCCGGCACGCTACTGGAGCTGGCCGAAGCGCGCGGCCTGAGCCCGGCTTACAGCTGTCGCGCCGGACATTGCGGCAGCTGTAAGACAAAACTGGTGAAAGGTGCGGTGACTTACCCTTCCCGGCCAGACATCACGCTGGCGCAGGATGAGGTGCTGCTCTGCTGCGCGGTGCCGGCGCAAGTCGAAGACGGGGACGCGGCAGTGCAGCTGGCGTTGTGAGGTGAGTGCCCTCGGGGTATGCATTCAAACTGGCTACGGGTACGAACGGCACTTAACTCACGCTTCCGCAAGACTTTACCAATGATTGCTATGCGCTAGCGCTTTACCTTTAGAAACAACAGGATCAGGGACAAACTAAAGAAGAAGACGCGCTTCGCGATGTTGAATGGCTGTGCAGCAGCACCTCCTTGAACGGCAGCGGCTATTATGATCAGCTGCAATCCAAGACACCGCACACCTCATTCTGGTGGAACGAAAGCCGCGACAGCGGCAGACCAGACTCCGGTCGCGGTGGTTATCCAACCTGCCGCGAATGGTGGTCAAGCGGCGATACCGGCCTTGAGGCGCGAGTGGTCGATCAGGCATCGCAGGGAATGTGGCTATGTATGTCAGCAGCATTAAAAATGATGGGCAAAGATAACGCTGAACATAAAGAGAGCATTGTTCGCCGCCTGGTGAGCCCGGAGAGTTTGACCGTTTCTGAGAATGGTCGAACCTAAGCCGGTTATGGCGGAAATGTTGATTTCACGCTGGATAACACCGCCAGCCGCATTGGCGGTATTACGGGAATGTCATTGGATAAGTTTGGCTGCGTTCCCAGCGTTTGATGCTATGCGCCAGGCATTACCGATGGTGCAGGCATTATTGTTGATGGCGATATATGTGATGCTTCCATTGATATTGGCGTTCGGCAGTTATGAGTTCAAAACCGTTATTACTGTCAGCTTTGTGGTGTTCGCGCTTAATTTTCTGACGTTCTGGTGGGAACTGGCGCGTTGGCTGGACAGCTGGTTGATGGAAGCGCTTTATAGTTCTGATACGCATAGCCGCAGGAATGCTGCTGGGTTCCAGAACAGCTCTGATGATTTTATTATGAACTTTGTTATGGGGCGATGTTTATTGTGCTGACCGCGTTGTGGATGGCGGCGTTTGGCTGGGCTGGGATCAGAGTTGGCCGGATGGCTGAGATGTTTTCAAATGGGGACAAGAATGTGCAAGGAGCTGCAGGAAAAGCAGGTGAGACTATAAGCGGCGCCATCAAAAAATAGTCAATAAAATCACAATGTAAGAGTTTATTCATAGTCGGGAGGATATTAATAAATCATGATCATTGATCAAGTAATGCTAATGGGTTAGATTAAATATTGACCCACGAAGATAATTTGACTTAATGAACTTTGCTTGTAAGGATGCAGCAATGCTTGAAAAATTAGAATTAACGAAAAATGCCCAATTTTACGTCCTCAAGAATGATATTGGATTACAAGATATTAATGAGGATTTTATTTCACGTATTCTTAATGCTGCTGATGATAATATAGAGCCGGACCAAGAATACATCTTAAATACATTCCGAGACGTCGGAATTTTAATAGATCAAGACATTCAATATCGCTACTCAATTAAGATATTCCCAACAATAAGACCTGTTTATTTCATAGGCAAAGATGAAGAGGAAGATGGTTTATACGACCGAATACATGCATTCATAATAATATTTGAATTTGAGAACTATATTTGCATAGTTAAAAAGAGCTGTGCAAGTATTTCTGACAGTATCGAAGATAATTTCGACCTTATTACGAATGCAATGATTGCTGATACTTTCAATGATTCGGATGTGTCATTTCAGAGGATTTCCATGCGAAATATGACTGTCTCCGACAAAGCAATCAGGAATCGCTCCTATGAAGCAGCAGATCTTAAGGGAACTTTTTCAACTCATGCTGCTGGCAGGTCTATTCCTTTGTTCTTAAAGTATCGCCAAGGTTTAATTACAAGAACTATATCGGGTACAGGAAGATTAGTTGAATCTTCTCATAGAATAAACTTTGATGATTTAGCCTTATGGGCTTATAACCAGCTATCTCTAATTAAAAGTGGCGGCGGTGAAAAAGATTTTCTAGATGCCTTCGCAAAGCAAAAAAAACTCCAAGAAGTATTGGCTGTTACATCCCCAAATGCAATATTGATCGAGAGTTCATCATTATATGATCAACTCAATGAAGACAGCATTCCGATTAAGTATGTTAATAAAAAAGGAAATGATGTAGCGCTGAATACCAAAGAGATGGATAAATTATTTAGACATCTTGAAAGAGTTTACACTATTGATTCAGCTAATAGCATTGAGAAGGTTGTAGGAAAAGCAATCATTCGTTTCAATAATAAAACAATGACATTTGACTCGTCGTTTTTAAGATCATTAAAAGTAAATATTTCTGGCAGTGATGTAACACTACAAAGCTATATAATAAAAAATGGATTTTATAGCATCACATTTAATGATCCGAGATATATGTATTTCATAGGCAATTGCTTTCAGGATGATTCTGGAGTGGCTGAAATAGAAAGCATATTAGAAATGTTACATCCAATAAAAAACATGTCTTTAGTTAAGAGCGAAAAGGGGCATTTAGAAAAAACAGTGTTAATTTCTCACGTGACTCAATGTTTTATTTAGTTGAGAATGAGCACAAACGCGACGACTATGTTTTTTGTGACGACTTGGGGACTGAATGGGCTGACCACATAACATTTAATAAAAAAGATTCTTGCATCAATTTCATCCATTCTAAACATGGCCCGCAGAGTACTTCCGCAAGTAATCTTCATGATGTTATTGGTCAGGCAGTTAAAAACTTAGGCTATCTTAATTTTAGTCAGTCAGATTTAACTAAAAAAATGCATGATAAATTCTCTTCAGATTACAACTCCTATTCTGGCCCTACTCGAATCAAGAGGGTTAGAAAGGGCAATGCTACCAATTTAGATAAATATCTCACTGAATTACTAAAAGACTATAAGCTCCACAGAAAATGTATATTGAGCTGCTCATTTATATCTAAAAAGTTAATAGCAGCGGAATTTGGAAAAATTCAGAGGGGTGAAAAAGTAAGTGGTCACATTACTCAGTTGTTATGGATACTTTCCTCTTTTTCACATGCGGTAAAGGAAACAAGTGCAATACCTTTAATCTATTGTGATGAGTGATTGAAATTAAGAGTTATCATTCATCTATTTTATAACCTCCTGAATAATAGCCATATCCTTCAGGGCCATTTCTATAACCATCATTGAAATCATACTCAACTTCTTCGACAGGAATTGAGTATGATTTTGGTAGCAGAAGTGCCAGTAAAGCCAAAATCCCCAGCCCAATAAGTCCCGCTGTGTTGTAGAAGACGAATGCAACTAATATTAATGCAATGAAGACCATGCTAATAAATCCCGCATTAGCTATAACTATTTTAATTCTAGAGCCGCCAGCATGAGCTAGCATTTTGAATCTAAACTTAGAGAAGATGGTTGCAGTCGCTTTTACGATTGTGCCAGCAACTTTACCGTTATGGTAGCGTTGTTGTTCATTCTGTCGTCTCAATTAATTCATAAATATACAATAAGCATTAACCCTTATGATCATTTTTTCAACTAAATTGTGTCCAACAATTTGACGCAGAAAATCAGGCTCGCTAAATTTTGTTCGTTGCCATTGTTTACGCAACCAACAAAGCCCTCATGGCCTGAAAGGGGCACCACAGCGGCGGTCATCAGCGAAAGTTTCAGCAGCCTGTGAGAAACGCCATATGGCGGCTGCATCCGGGATAACCGGCAAAGCTACTCAACCTTTCCAAGTAGCGGGCAAAAGCAACGCCCAAGGTTTCCACTACATCACTACGGTTCAATCAACTTCATCTCATCGATACAAGCTACTGCGCACAGCCAGTTTGCGTGATCGTTTCCGCCATTTGGAACATTTGGCGACGAACGAACCTCGCAATTACAGGCAGAAGCTGCGCGGCGTCACTTGCGTTGGCGCGTAGCAACAACCAAGTGACGCGCGCAGCGCGTATACGTCAACACCACGTAATACGACCTTCTGCGACGACGCTTACCGTCTGACCAACACGTAGTCCGTTATTACAACCATCAACCACTCCAACATTCAGTGAACGTTAGCAACTTATCTGAGGAGGAAATCAACGCGATATCAAGGCGACATCAGCAAACCTGACGGACGGGGGCGTCCTGAGAAATCAGGAACCGGCATTAGCCGCGATCAGCCCTGAGAGCTGTGGGGACCTCGCAACAGCTTAACATTTCGCCGCCCCGATGCACAGATATCCGCTGAGACGCAGGAAGCGCAACCTGAAACCGTGCCGTCGGGGTAGAGATGTTTTGGAGGATGTATGTCACGCGGAAACAAGCAGTTCAGCAAGCAGTTGGTAACGCTGGCCAGACAATCTGGCGGCAGCTTTAAAACCGTTGCCGATCGTTCGCGTATAGCCGCACGGCTGGCTGAGCAGATGCTGAAACTCAACATCCAGATCAGGGACGTGAATCATATTAAGACGCATCACATCGAGAATTACGTTAGAAGCCGCTTGGCGGAAGATATTTCAAAGCGCACGCTGCAAAATGAGATGGCGGCGCTGCGCGCGATTCTGACTACTGCAGGCAGAACAAAGCTGGCCGATCCGAAGCATGAGAAGTTGAGTAACGATGCTCTCAAACTGTCTGGTGCCAGCCGAGCCGGATCAAAGACGGCTATTACGGACGAGCGCTTTCACGAGGCGCTCGCCCTTGTACGCAGTAAAGACGAAGGTGTAGCGCTGGCAATGGAGATTGCGCGTTATCTAGGGTTGCGAACGGAGGAAGCGGTACAGTCGGCCAAATCGCTCAAAACGTGGCAGCAGGCGCTGGCGCGAGGGGATGAAAGGTTACGTGTAGTGTTCGGCACTAAAGGCGGCAGACCGAGAGACACAACGGTCGTTAGGCGTGAAGACCTGATTCATAGCTTGAATGCTGCAGTGGCTTATTCATCAGAACATAACGGTAAGTTGGTTGATAAAGTTGGGCTTAGGAGCGCGATCGAACGCTACCGAAATGTGGCTAAAGATGCAGGACTTTCTGGGAAAGAAGCGCCGCATAGTTTGAGATATGCGTATTCGCGAGAAGCTACAGAATGGCATATGGATAAAGGCCTCAGCAGGAAAGAAGCTGAGGCGATGGTATCGATGGATTTGGGGCATGGGGATGGAAGAGGGGACTTCGTTAATAAAGTGTACAACCTCATTTCATAAGGTTAAATTGATTATACATATCAAAAAACAATCTCCCAAGAAGTTCATTTTGATAATCTGTCTTATCGAACCTTAAAACCACCTCTTCTTTAATATCATCAATTATGTCTAATTGATTATTGTTTTTCAGTTCATCAAAGTAATATTTTGCTCGTGAGAAGTTTATTGCTGCATCAACAAAATTGGCATATCTTTCACTCAATAAAAAAGTTTTAATTGATGATTTTGCTTCCTGATTGTCTGCTTTTAGCTCTATTTTTATTTTACTCCGAGATTGATCAATCATTTCTAAAGTATCGATCACTATATCCTTTTCATTACGCAAGCTAAATGATATTACTTCGCTATCAAACAACGGGTGTAAATGTTTATTTTCACTAAAGTCCTTTCTACCCTTCAGGTTTGAGTTGCAGCTATAACAAGATGGAATAAGGTTATACAAAGTCAGGGCTAAGTGAGGATATGAATCCTTATCATAATAATGGTCAAGTGTTGGCCGCATTCCTTTTCCTCTTTTTATGAATGTAAAAGAAAATGCATGGTTACAATATGGGCAAGTACGAGCAGTTGATGCTCCACACAGAGAATACGCATTATAAGCGCCACTTTTTCTAACAAACTTATTGTAATTTAATACTTTTTTTACTTCATTTCTCAGAGACTCTTCATACTTTGGAATGTGAGCATTATCAGCCACACTCCGTTTATATAACTGAATACTATTCAAAATCCGGTTATGTTCATTTGAAATGATATCGCCATGAACAATCTTTAGAAAATCATAGGCTAGGGGTAAAGCGATCTTACCCTTCTCTTGTTTTGTATAAAAGTCACTCAATACACTTTCAAGAAATTTGGCATGTTCAGCTTCTATGTTTTTCCAACTGCCTATTATAGAGATAATCATACTATTCACTCCCTCTCAAGGCGTAGTATTTCTTTTTTCAATACTGGGTTGTCAATGCAACTTATAATATATTTATCTTTCTCTGAAGTTCTACCTGACTTCATATTTCTGACAACTTCATTGATTCGTGATGAAGCAAACTCACCAATAGTTTTTGCACCGAAAGAATTACTCAGCAATGAGTGTATTGGAGATGCAAATGCTACACTTGCGTCTTTTCCTGAATCAAGTCTGCATATGAAATCGCTAGGTATATCCGTAGCTAACAGAGGTGAGTGAGTTGATAATATCAATTGAATTACTTCAAAGCCGAACCTGATTTTAAAGTCTTTCAATACGAGATTTAATTGGTACACATATAGTCGTTGCCATTCAAGATGAAGAAATGCATCTCCTTCATCTATCAGTATTACTATTTTTTTAAATTTATCTTTCTTTAATGTTTCTAACTTCATTGATAATGAAATAACCTGGTTTATTACTGCTAATTGTCCAGAGCTTAGGTTATTCACTTCCAGCTTAAAGAAATTACTTACCTGATACCTATCTAGTACGTTTTCATCTTTAGGTAGTGACATCGGTAATTTTAAATCATCATCGCTGAAAACATTTAATGACTCTTCATGGAAACTAAGAAATCTCTCTATCCTTTCAATTTCCGCTTGTTCTTCATCAGCTAGGGGGATGTTATTTCTTTCTGAATCAAATTGAGATAGAAATATATTCATGGCTCTTCTTGTCTTCTCGGAGTCCCGTCCTTTTAAAGTTGATGAGATATAAATGAAAGTGGCAAAAACTTTACTCGGTGAATGATTTGACGATAAATATTGCAGTATATCTTCAAGTAAATTGAATAAATCCACTCTATCAACCCCTAATCTTGTCAAATCTTTTGTAAACGGGTTGGAGGGAGCAGATATAGAATCAATAATCTGTTGCATTCTATTAAATCTCTGGAAAAATATGGGTGTGTCTGAGCTTCCGGAAATTGAAGATTTATAATTTGCTATCAAGTTTGTTAACAGTGAATATAGAATTTTTTTTATGTTGTTATTCGACGCGGCAACAATATTTAACTCTATGCCATATAACTCTAAAATATAGGCGTAATCAATTATTTTTTTCACATCAAGATTTGGTTTTAAAGATGATGCATCCTGAAAGCTTTTCCTTCGCGGGAAGTCAGGCCTGAATGGCACCGGTGTAAAGTATATACACCCCCAGTCTTTGCCTTTTAAAGTCTCATCAGTTGTGTAGCTAATATGGCATCCAGTAGAGAAACTCCCACCCAATTTAGAGGTAATTTCGTTGACAATTGCCTTTAAAAATTGGGTCTTTCCGCTGCCATTCTCACCGATTAAAAGTGAGATTGAGTCAATATCAAATATTGATGCTCCAAGACCGCCTTCATCATAAAGTTTTATTTCCTTATTATTAAATGAAATGTTAGAGATCATTACAGCTCCTAAAAACTTGCATTATAAAAGATTTTGTATTAGATATTTTCATTACGTTTACGAATGACAGCTAAGCTTCACGGACCTGAAAGAAGCGCCAACTGGCGGTCCCTATACCCGCACACCTTTAGAGCGGGTGCCATCTACGATGGTCAAGGTTCCCTCATCACTTCGCCGCACGGCACGCAGTACCCACCCTAACGGGGATTTAATCCCGTTAGCGGATAAATCCCCCTCTTTTCACATCTGGAGGATTTACCCATGGGCTATTGCCATTGCTTCACCCAACTGAAATCAGTACCTGACGACCAGTGGTTACTGTTCACCGTACAACTTTCAAACGTGTTTTCGATAATACAAAACCGGCTTGTTCCTGGCCATAAGCCACCGTTAGTGCTTTGCACATGCGATGGCCGCTACCCACTGCGGCAGCCCGCTGTCCTGATAGTACAAAGCGGTATTCTATAACCCGCTATCTCTTTTAACGGCGAAGAGAAGGAAGATCTTGAGTATGAAAGTTTCTTCCCTGGCCAACATTCGTCTGGCAGTGAATTCTGCAAGACATCGTTCAACTGGTCACCAGACCGGCCTTGTGACTCCATGGTGCAAGCCACACTACTTCTGACGCATCGATTTTGCGTCGGCTGCTATGATTTCTCATCAGATGGCACGCTTTCTGAATGGCTTGATGTTCAGAAGTGGCTTACAAAGCACTTTGGTGGCCAATGGCCAAGACCTGAAGCAATCCTTCATAACCTCGAGTAACCACCCTCAATTTCAACCTGCCCAGTGGCGTATCATTTCGCCATTACGTGAAGGGATACGCCACGTAAGGAGTATCCCACGCAGACCAAACACATAAAACCTAAATCCCAAACCGACTAAGCTGATCTCTACCAGCAAGTCATCGGCAAAATCGTAGCGTCGATCGAGCGAGAAGTTTTATCCTGGTGTAAACCCAGGCGAGACAGTAAGCGTCCCGCTGAATCTCCGATCCTATTCAACGCGCCGACCCGCCGCCACTACTACGGAGTAAATATCACGCTGTTATGGTTAGTAACCGAGGAGCAAGATTTTCAGTCCTGTCACAAACATCTGCCACATCCGAATTATCAGATTAATGGCGGGCTTTGTGCTGATAGGCGCGGTCAGACACTGGAAATGCTAAACACTCCCAGCATGCATGTGACTTAAGTTGAATTAAATCGCGCGTGTTACAATTCTGCTGCTGGTTTAATTGTATTACCGAAAACCTTGAAAATCATATTTGATTAATAAAAATAACATCCATGCTTTCTTAATTAATTGATGTCATATACTGTAATTATGCAGAAACAATAGAAGAGAATTTTCGAGTAATACAATGGGAAATGGGATCGTCCATAACTGTAAGCATTACCTTTAAAAACTCATAAAGGCGTTTGTAATTAACATAAGGCAACAGTACGGCAATTATTGTTAGTGCCAATAAAAAAAGGGTATCAGCGCTAACTGATACCCTTTCAGAAGGTTGGCTTTAAACCAGGATGGTGCATTTACTCTGCACTCACCGTTGCTGGAACGCCACCTTCTTTCAGTCACCCGTCAGAAAATGTCTTTCTGACCAGTGCCTTGATGTGAGTGGTGCCCGGACGCGGAATCGAACCACGGACACGGGGATTTTCAATCCCCTGCTCTACCGACTGAGCTATCCGGGCAACGGGGCGCATTAAACCTTACTCGCGCCGTACCGTCAAACGCTTTTCGGTAAAAATCAGCTGACTGCTGCCTTTTGCAGCAACCGCCGGACCCGATGGTAAAAACCTGCGCAACCGCGTTATTTAGTGATGAATTTTTAGCCACCCACGCCGATAACCGTGCTGACATCCCATAACCATAATAAGGTCCACCATGTTCAGCACGATTACATCGGGAATCCTGTCGCGCCTCGCGTGGCAGAAACGCAGTCACAGCAGCGCAACGCTTAGTTCGCTGCAGGAGGCCATCGCTATGGTTGAGTTTACGCCTGATGGTCACATCCTCACCGCTAACACGCTGTTTCTGGAGCGCATGGGCTACACGCTGGCAGAAATTGTCGGCCAGCATCACAGCCTGTTCTGCACGCCGGATATGGTGCAGTCACCGCAGTATCGCGAGTTCTGGCAGCGTCTGAATCGCGGCGAAGGCTTCAGCGATAAGTTTTTGCGCGTGGCGAAGCACAGCCGTCCGATCTGGCTGGAAGCCAACTACGTACCGGTGCAGGATCGCCACGGCCGGGTGATCAAAATCGTCAAGCTGGCGAGTGATATCACCGCGCGCATCATGGATGCGCAGGAGCAGCGCGCCATGACCACCGCCATTGAGCGCTCGATGGCGGTGATTGCCTTCAACCTCAAAGGTGAAGTGCTGATGGCCAACGATAACTTCTTCAATACCATGGGCTATCGCGCTGATGAGATTATCGGTCGCCATCACAGCCTGTTCTGTCCGCCCGAAATGCGCACCAGCGAGGCCTATCGCCGCTTCTGGCACAAGCTCAATCAGGGTGAATACATTTCCGGCCAGTTCGAGCGCGTCAATAAGCAGGGCAATACCGTCTGGCTGCGCGCCACCTATAATCCGGTGTTTAACAGCGCCGGCGAGCTGTACAAAGTGGTGAAGTTCGCCACCGACGTTACCGCGCAGGTGGAAAAAAACCAGCTGGAGCGCGAAGCAGCGCAGCAGGCCTGGCAAACCGCGCTGCATACCAGCGAAAGCACACAACAGGGTGCGGCGGTCATTGAGAACAGCGTGCAGAATATCAATGCGCTGGCCAGCGAACTGCACGGTATTTCTGGTGATATCAATGATCTGAGCGACTCCTCCGATCGCATCGGCGCCATCGTGGAAAGCATCCGCCGTATTGCCGACCAAACCAATCTGCTGGCGCTCAATGCGGCAGTGGAAGCCGCGCGCGCCGGTCAGCATGGCCGCAGCTTTGCCGTGGTTGCCAGTGAAGTACGCACCCTCGCAGCGAACATCAATCGCGCCACCAGCGAAATCGAGAATCGGGTGAGGCATAACCATCTGCTGGCGGATAAGGCGCAGAAAGGCATCGCGTCGAACCTGAAACGTGCCGATCAGGGCGTAGTGCTCGCGCAGCAGGCGGGCGGTGTGATTGCCGAAATTCGCGGCAGCTCCAGTGAGGTGGTGCGCGCCATCAGCCACGTCGCCGATGCACTAAAAGCCCCGCAGTAAGCGCCGTAGCGTGCACTGGCCGGCGGTGACATAAAAGTGTCATCGCCGTGCCGTAACCTAAGATTATTCCTAATCAACGCCAGACTCTTTCTCATGCAGCAGCCTGATTTCCGCACCGGGCTTAGCGCCCTGACGGGTCGTGCCCGCGCGCGTTCGCTGTGTATTGCGGTGCCGTTCGTCACGCCAGCGATGGACAACACGGCGGTAATGGCGCTGTTTAGCGAACACAAAGATTTGATTGGCCTGCCGGTGGTGGAAAACGGCACGCCGTTCGGCATGATCAACCGCCACATCTTTCTGTCGCAAATGACGCGCCCGTTCTTCCGCGAGCTGTACGATCGTAAAAGCTGTATCGCCTTTATGGATAAACAACCGCTGGTGATCGATGCCGAAACCGAACTCGATCGGGTCGCGCAGCAGGTGGTCGCCAGCGGGGATAAATCAGTAACCGATGGTTTTATCGTGACTGAACAGGGCCGCTATATTGGCATCGGTCTGGGTATCGACCTGATTCGTACCGTCTCCGATTTGCAGGCGCAGCAGCATCAGCAAATTTTACAGAGCATCGATTACGCGCGGGTGATTCAGGACGCGATGCTGGACCGCTCGCGGCAGCAGATGGCGCAGCAGCTGAGCGACTGGTGCCTGCACTGGCAGCCGCGCGATGGCGTGGGCGGCGACTATTACGCCTTTCACCGCGACGAGCACGGCTGGCTGGCGCTGATTGCCGACTGCACCGGTCACGGCATTCCCGGCGCGTTTATGACGGTGATTCTGCATGCGGCGCTGGAGCGTGCGCTGCAGCACAACCATCGTACGCCGTCTGCCCTGCTGCAGGCGCTTAACCGCCACATCAAACAAACCCTGGGCCAGCTTAACGCCTCGCAGCAGACTTCGCTGTCCAACGACGGCTGCGATGCGATTGCGCTGCGGCTGGAGACGGCCAGCCATCAGCTGAGCTGGGCCAGCGCGCGCATGCACGCGGTGCTGCAGCCGGTACAGGGTGAAGCCGCCGCGCTGCAGGCCGATCGCGTCGGCGTTGGCTATACCGATACACCGCACGACTATTGCTGGCCGCAGCAGCAGCGCACACTGCAGCCCGGCGATGTGCTGCTGGTGATGAGCGACGGCGTGACCGATCAACCCGGCGGCGCGCGGCAGATTATGTTCGGTAAAAAGCGGATTCAGACGGTCATTGCACAACATAAAACCCTGCCGATGGCCGAGCTCTCCACGGCGTTTGCGCAGGCATTTCTTCACTGGCAGGGCAACCAGCCGCGACGCGATGACGTCACCTGGTTTGGCCTGCGTTATTAACGAGCCTCTTATGCATCCAGCTTCCACCGGCACGCACCTGCCGCCCGACAGCGTTGCGCTGCACTATACCGGCTTCTTTTCGCCGCAGAACATCACCGCGATGGGTGAAGTGATCAAAGTGTTTCTGGAAAACCAGCAGGCCCCGCTGAAAGTGCGCCGCCGGCTGTTCTCCAGCTTTGTCGAGATTGTGCAGAATATCCTGCGCTATTCGCAGGACAGCCGTACCCTGAGCCACGCCGAACAGCACTTTCGCTTTGGCACCGTAACGCTGCACGTGGATGGCGATAACTACGTGCTGGAGAGCAGTAATCAGGTCGAACAGGCCGCCTGCGAGCAGCTGCGCGACTGGCTCGATCTGCTGCGTACCATGAGTAACGACGAAATTAAGCAGGCCTACCGTGTCGGTCTGCGCACCGAGAGCCCCGCCACCAGCAAAGGGGCCAATATCGGTTTGCTGACGCTTGCCCGTGATGTCAGTGAACCGCTGGAGTATGAACTGCGTCCGCTGCCCGCCAGCGGCTACGCCACGTTTTGGCTTAAAGCCACCATTCACCAGGATTGAGGTTGTATGCAAAACCTGATTATCGCTGCCACTGAGAGCACGCCCGAAGTGAGTTTTGATTTTGCCACCCGCCAGTTTGCGCTGCGCGGCGAGTCGTGGCCGGAGAACGCGGCGGCGTTTTATCGCCCGCTGCTGGATGCCCTTGAGCAGTGGCAACCCACCGACAACGACGCCGTGGTCGTCACTATCGCGCTGCGCTACTTCAACAGCTCCAGCACCAAAATGCTGTTCAGCCTGTTCGATCTGTTCAACCAGCTGGCGCAGCGCGGTCAGCGCGTCACGCTGAACTGGCTGTTTGATGCGGAAGATGACATCGCGGAAGAGTTTGGTCAGGAACTGGCGCTGGATTTTACCGATCTGCAGGTTAATCTGCAGGCGGAACTGGCGTCATGATGGACCTCAATGAGCTGTTCCGTGAAGAGAGCGAGGTGCTGAATCGCTCACAACATGTGGCGGCGCAAAACACGCTGAGCGCGCAGGATTACCGCGAGGCGCTGCTGCATCTGAATCACCACTATCAGCGCCTGATGCGCGAAACCTGGCGGCTGATCTCCCGCAGCGATCGCGCGGAGCGCGAACTAAACCGCGTGAATGAGCAGTTGAACCAGCTGGCGCAGGAGCTGGAGTACAAAGCCAGCCACGATCCGCTGACGGCAGTGTGGAATCGCGGCGCGATTATTCAGCGCATCAGCCAGACGCTGGAGAGCGGTCCGGCGGCGTTGATCATTCTGGATATCGACCACTTCAAAAAAATCAACGACGAATACGGCCATCCGATGGGCGATAAGGTGATTTGCGGGCTGGTGACGCGCATTCAGGCGCACTGCCCGGCCGGCGCCAGCATTGGCCGCATCGGCGGCGAAGAGTTTACCGTGCTGCTGCCGCACTATCGCCTGTCCGACGCGGTGATTGTCGCCGGTGCGATCCACGCCTCGCTTAACGCCTCGCCGCTGGCGGTGCTGCCGCAGCAACTGGTGACCGCCAGCCTCGGCGTGAGCTACGGTAAGCCGGGCTCCGATTTCGACACGCTATACAGCAATGCCGATGCCGCGCTCTACGATGCCAAACACCACGGCCGCAACCGGGTATTTTTCCGCTGATCAATGCACCTGCGCGGTGCTGGCTGTCTGCATCGGCACGCTGCTATCCGGCGGCGGCAGGAAGATATGGTCGAGGATATTGCGCATCACCGGCGCGGCCGTAATGCCTTCGTTACCGCCGTTTTCCAGAATCAGCGCCACCGCCACCTGCGGGTTGTTAAACGGCGCAAAGGCGGTATAGAAAATGTGGTCGCGCAGGCGCACCGGAATCATCTTCGCGTTGTAAGTCTGGTTCTGCTTCAGGCTAAACACCTGCGACGTACCGGACTTGGCGGCGATGCCGTACGGCGCGGTATGGAAATATTTATAACCGGTGCCGTTAGGCGCGTTAGCCATACCAAACATGGCGTGCCGCACCAGCGACCAGTACGGTGATTTCGCATCGCCAATCTGCGGCTGCGGCGCGGTCGGCTGATAAAGCTGCTGCCAGGTGCCGCGCTGTGCTTTAGCCAGCAGGTGCGGATTAATCACCCGGCCGTTATTGATCAGCGCTACCATGGCTTTCACCATCTGAATCGGCGTGGCAATCCAGTAGCCCTGGCCGATGCCCACCGATACCGTATCGCCCTGATACCACGTATGTTTATGCACTTTCTGCTTCCATTCGCGGCTTGGCAGCAGCCCGGCGTACTCTTCATTCAAATCGATACCGGTAGGTTTGCCGTAGCCGAACTGGCTGAGCATGCTGTGGATGCGGTCGATGCCCATCATGAACGCCACCTGATAGAAGAAAGTGTCGGCGGACTCTTCAATCGCTTTGGTGACGTCGAGCATGCCGTGGCCGGACTTTTTCCAGTCGCGGTATTTGCGATCGGTGCCCGGCAGCGTCCAGGTCGGCGCGCCAAAGAAGGTGGTGCCCGGCGTAATCACTTTGCTCAGCAGCGCCGACATCGCCATGTAGGGTTTTACCGTCGATGCCGGTGGATACAGCCCCTGGGTGACGCGATTGATCAGCGGCAGGTTTTTATCCTGCAGCAGCGTTTTATAGGCTTTGTAGCTAATGCCCTTCACGAACGGGTTGGGATCGTAGCTCGGGCTGGAGACCATCGCCAGCACGCCGCCATCGTGCGGATCCTCAATCAGCACCGCCGCACGCTGCCCGGCCAGCTGGCTCTCCACATACTGCTGCAGATGCAGATCCAGCGTCAGCCAGATGTTTTTGCCTGCTACCGGCGGCACCTCTTTCAGCACGCGCACGATGCGGCCGTGGTTATCCACTTCCACTTCCTGATAGCCGGTTTTGCCGTGCAGCAGAGATTCGTAGTAGCCCTCAATGCCCTGCTTACCGATGTTGTGGTCGGCGGCGTAATTCTCCCCGACGCCCTCGGCATTGAGCCGCTTGTAATCGTTATCGTTAATCTTCGACACGTAGCCGACCACGTGCGCCAGATCGGCGCCGTACGGGTATTCCCGATCCTGATAGGTATCGATGGTGACGCCGGTGAAGCGGAACTGATTGACCGAGAAGCGCGCCACCTCTTCGTCGGTGAGCTCGGCCTTCAGCTCCACCGGTTTATAGCGGCTGCTCTGCTTCAGTTCATGCTCAAAGGTTTCGATATCATCCGGTGTCAGATCGACGATAGGCGTCAGCGCCTTCAGCGTCGCCTGCATGTTGTCGATTTTGTACGGCGTGACGAGGATGTCGTACCAGGTAACGTTGCGCACCAGCGGGATGCCGTTGCGATCGAAGATCAGCCCGCGCGTCGGCGCGATGGGGATCATTTTGATGTCGTTCTCGTTGGAACGCGTCTGGTAATAGCTGTGCTGATCCACCTGTAAGCGATACAGGTTGATGCCAAGAATGGTGAAGCAGATAACAACCAGGGCAAACGCCACCAGCGCGCGGCGCACAAACAGTTTCTCTTCGGCTTCGAAATTGCGGAAATTCATCAGGGGCTTAGTCTCTTCATTATCACGCTAATGATAGGGAGAGATCGCCGCAGAGCCAGCAGGAAGATGCACAAGCCTGGGTAAAAGTGTGTCAGATGTTTACGGTGGAGCGGCTGCGTCAGGAATGCGGGACAGGGCGTTGACCGGCTAATAAACGTTGCTCGATCAGTCCCCTCTCCCGCGGGCGGGAGAGGGTTAGGGTGAGGGCGAAGAAAAACCCAGGAAAATCAATCCCCCAGCAGCACCGACTCCAGCGCGATCTTAATCATATCGTTGAACGTCGTCTGACGCTCTGCCGCGGTGGTTTGCTCGTGCGTACGGATATGATCCGACACGGTACAGATGGTCAGCGCTTTGGCACCAAACTCTGCCGCCACACCATAGATGCCGGCCGCTTCCATCTCCACACCGAGGATGCCGTACTTCTCCATCACGTCGAACATCTGCGGGTCCGGCGTATAGAACAAATCAGCGGAGAAGATGTTACCGACGCGCGCGTCCACGCCCAGCGCTTTAGCCGCGTCAACCGCGTTACGCACCATATCGAAATCCGCGATGGCGGCAAAATCGTGATCCTTGAAACGCATGCGGTTAACTTTTGAGTCGGTGCAGGCACCCATACCAATCACCACATCACGCAGTTTCACGTCTGCACGCACTGCACCGCAGGAACCCACACGAATGATCTTCTTCACGCCGAAATCGGTGATCAGCTCTTTGGTGTAGATCGAGCAGGATGGAATACCCATACCGTGGCCCATCACGGAGATTTTGCGGCCTTTGTAAGTCCCGGTGAAGCCCAGCATGCCGCGCACGTTGTTCACTTCGACCACATCGTCGAGGAAAGTCTCGGCAATGTGTTTTGCACGCAGCGGATCGCCTGGCATCAGCACCACGTCCGCGAAATCGCCCATTTCGGCATTAATATGAGGAGTTGCCATTGTTGTTCTTCCTTATCAAAAAGTGGTGGCTGTTTTACAGCAAGCTTTTGCCGTAGTCCATGCTGGACAGGCCAAAATAGCTGGCGATGGTCTGGCCGATATCGGCGAAGGTATCGCGGTAACCCAGCGAGCCCGGTTTTACTTCTGGACCGTAGATCAGAATCGGGATGTGCTCGCGCGTGTGCTCGGTGCCATGCCAGCTCGGATCGCAGCCGTGGTCAGCGGTGAGGATCAGGATATCGCCCTCTTTCACCAGCGCCATCAGCTCCGGCAGACGACGGTCAAACAGCTCCAGCCCACCGGCATAACCGGCGATATCGCGGCGATGGCCCCAGGTCGAGTCAAAATCGACGAAGTTGGTGAACACTATCGAGTTGTCCGGCGCCTTCTTCATCTGCTCAATGGTGGCGTCAAACAGCGCATCCAGACCGGTGGCTTTAACTTTTTGCGTGATGCCCTGCTCCGCGTAGATATCAGCGATTTTACCCACTGAAATCACTTCGCCGCCCTTCTCATCCACCAGCTTTTTCAGCATGGTCGGTGCCGGTGGTTCGACCGCCAGATCGTGACGGTTACCGGTGCGCTGGAAGTTACCGGCTTTATCGCCGACAAACGGACGCGCGATTACGCGGCCAATGTTATAGCCGCCGTTGGTCAGCTCTTCACGCGCAATTTCACACAGCGCGTACAGGCGATCGAGGCCAAAGGTCTCTTCATGACAGGCAATCTGGAACACCGAATCTGCCGAGGTGTAGAAAATCGGCTTGCCGCTTTTCATATGCTCCTCGCCCAGCTGGTCGAGAATTACCGTGCCGGAGGAGTGGCAGTTGCCAAGATAGCCCGGCAGATCGGCGCGTTTTACCAGCGTATCCAGCAGCTCCTGCGGGAAGCTGTTCTCTTTGTCGCTGAAGTAGCCCCAGTCAAACAGCACCGGCACCCCGGCGATTTCCCAGTGGCCGGACGGCGTATCTTTGCCCGAAGAGAGTTCGCTGGCATAGGCGTAAGCGCCGATAATTTCCGCCTGCGGATCCAGTCCCGGCGGGAAGCGGCCGGTAGAGAGTTCCGCCGCTTTGCCAAGGCCGAGCGCGGTCATGTTGGGCAGATGCAGCGGACCTTCGCGGCCTTCATTGGCGCGGCCTTCAAAGCACGCTTCGGCGATATGGCCGAGCGTATCCGATCCTTCATCACCGAATTTATCGGCGTCTTTGCTGGAACCAATCCCGAAGGAGTCGAGAACCATAATAAAAGCACGTTTCATGCAAGTCTCCTGCGCCATAGCGCGATGACAAGTCAAAAAAAAGCGATCAGATCAGTATACCCGAACGGCCGCTGCCTGGCACGCAGTTACGCCACTATTCGCTGATGCGGCGATACACCACCGGCATGGCCTCCGGAGCGTGGTCGCTGAGCGTTATCGCCGCTTTCACTGCCGCAGCGGCCTGCTGCCACTGTGCTTCCGACGCGGCATGAATCACCGCCAGCGGCTGCTGCGCATTGACTTCACTGCCCAGCGTGATCATGTCGCTGAGGCCCACGCTGTAATCAATGCTGTCGCTGGCGCGCTGACGGCCACCGCCCAGCGCCACCACCGCCATGCCCAGCGCCCGCGTGTCCATGGTGCTGACGATGCCGGGACGATCGGCGTACACCGCTTTGCTCAGCATCGGTGCCGGCAGGTAGCGGTCCATCTGCTCGATGAAATCCGTCGGGCCGTTCTGCGCCGCCACCATGCGGGCAAACACCTCAGCCGCTTTACCGTTATCCAGCACCTGCTGCAGTTTTTGCCGCGCTTCGGCTTCGTTCGCCGCCAGTTTGCCGGAGATCAGCATCTCAGCGCACAGCGCCAGCGTGACCTCCAGCAGCCGCGGATTGCGCGCCTCGCCGGTGAGGAAATGCACCGCTTCGCGCACTTCCAGCGCATTACCGGCGCTCGACGCCAGCACCTGGTTCATGTCGGTGAGCAGCGCGGTGGTTTTGCATCCCGCGCCGTTGGCGACGCCGACAATCGCCTGCGCCAGCTGCTGCGAGGCCTCAAAGGTTGGCATAAACGCCCCGGATCCGACTTTGACATCCATCACCAGCGCGTCTAATCCTTCGGCTAATTTTTTGGCGAGGATCGAGGCGGTGATCAGCGGAATAGAATCCACGGTAGCGGTGATATCGCGCGTGGCGTAGAACCGCTTGTCCGCCGGCGCCAGCGAATTAGTCTGACCGATAATGGCAACGCCGACCTGTTTGATGATCTGGCGGAAGCGATCGTCGCTGGGGAAGATATCGAAGCCGGGAATGGCTTCCAGCTTATCCAGCGTGCCGCCGGTGTGACCGAGGCCGCGCCCGGAAATCATTGGCACGTAGCCGCCGCAGGCCGCCACCATCGGACCCAGCATCAGCGAAGTGACATCGCCCACGCCGCCGGTCGAGTGTTTATCAACAATCGGTCCATTGAGATTCAGCGCCTGCCAGTTGAGTACCGTGCCGGAATCGCGCATCGCCATGGTCAGCGCCACGCGCTCTTCCAGGCTCATGTCGTGAAAATAAATCGTCATCGCCAGCGCGGCGATTTGCCCTTCAGACACGCTGTTATCACGCACACCATTGATGAAAAAGCGGATTTCCGCTTCGCTCAGCGGCTGGCCGTCGCGTTTTTTACGAATAATTTCTTGTGGCAGGAACAAGGTTGCCTCCCCGGAAAAGCGATGTATCGCTGAATGACAGCCGCCAGCTGCGCAGCAATGCGCACCTGACGGCAGTAACATCGTGGGCCGCCATTGTGGCGACCGCGTGGATCAATAACCGGCTTTGCTGGTCGCCGTAGCGTGACCCAGGGTATTCAGCAGGCTGGCTAACAGGCTGGAAGCGCCGAAGCGGAAATGACGCGCATCCGCCCAGCCGCTGCCGAGGATGTCGTCGGCCAGCTGCAGGTAGATAGCGGCATCTTCCGCCGTGCGCACGCCGCCAGCCGGTTTGAAGCCCACCTGCTGCTGCACGCCTTTGTCACGGATTACCTGCATCATGATCGCCGCTACCTCTGGCGTGGCGTTGACCGGCACTTTACCGGTAGAGGTTTTGATGAAATCCGCACCGGCATCGATCGCGATTTCGGACGCTGCACGAATCAGCGCCTCCTCTTTCAGCTCGCCGGTTTCAATGATCACTTTCAGCAGCACGTTCGCCGCCGCGCAGGCCTCTTTACAGGCTTTTACCAGCGCAAAGCCGACGTCACGATTACCGGCAATCAGCGCACGGTACGGGAACACCACGTCAACTTCATCCGCGCCATAGGCGATTGCCGCACGGGTTTCCGCCAGCGCGATGTCGATGTCGTCGTTACCGTGCGGGAAGTTAGTGACGGTCGCGATGCGGAGTTCCGGCGTGCCCTGCTCGCGCAGCGTTTTACGTGCAATCGGGATAAAGCGCGGATAGATACAGATCGCCGCCGTGTTACCGGCCGGTGATTTCGCCTGATGGCACAGCGCGATCACTTTTTCATCGGTGTCGTCTTCATTCAGGGTGGTCAGGTCCATCAGTTGCAGCGCGCGCTGCGCGGCCGCGTTCAGATCGGTCATGGTGCTCTCCAAAGTCAGGCCGGTGAAATCTGCTCACCGGAGAATGTGATAATTATAACAACCCACGCCGCGTGGAATTGCGAGGTTTGTCACAAGGAAAAGGAAACCGCGCTCTGATATACATGCATTTAGCGATTTTAATCACATTAAATCGCTATTTTGCCGAACAGCGCGGCATGATGCGATTGTGATTATTATCACAAATGTTGCCGCAAAAAGGTATCGGATATCGTTAAAGCGTAGTTAATTTGCGACAGAGCGGGAGTTGTCAGCACATCATCAGAAGTGGCAGAGGCGTTGCAGCGACGCGATTCATCGCGCAATAAATTGTGCCGCTGGCAAAACTGCAACGGCGATTAACCGTGACGGCGCTATTAGATGAAGTGAAGGGGCGGCAGGCGCAGGATCAATACTCAATCCGGCAGCGCGAACAAACGCAGGCTGTTGTGCCACAGCGCGTCGGCGATCTCATCGGGCGGTTCCGGGCGCAGCTGGCACAATACTTCGAACACATTACGCGCGCGCTCCGGGCGATTTGGCTGGCCCTGAAAACCGTGCAGCGGCATATCCGGCGCATCGGTTTCCAGCAGCAGCGCCTGCAATGGCAGGCTGGCGATGGTGTGGCGGGTTTTGCTGGCGCGCGCATAAGTGATAGTGCCGCCGACACCAATCGCGTAGCCAAGGGCGATGAAACGCTCCGCCTGCTGCTGGCTGCCGGCAAAGCCGTGCACCACGCCGCGTCGCGGCACGTCGTGACGGCGCAGATACTGCGCCAGCTGATCGTGCGTACGTCGCGAATGCAGGATCACCGGCAAATCATAGCGCTTTGCCAGCTTCAGCTGCGCCTCCAGCAGCCGGGTTTGCCGCGCAAAATCCGGCGCTTCCATATACAGATCCAGCCCGATCTCCCCGATCGCCACGCGTTTTACATCCGGCGTTTGCAGGTGCTGCTCAAGGCGATCGAGATCGTCATCCTGATGTTGTGCAATATTGATCGGGTGCAGCCCGAGCGCGCTATACAGCGCCGGATGCTGCTGTGCCAGCTGGCTCACCACGGCAAAACGGCTGGCATCCACGCACGGCACGATGATGCGTTCCACACCCGCCTGCGCCGCCTGCGCGATACTGTGTTCGGCAGCGGTGACAAATGGCGGAAAATCAAAGTGGCAGTGGGTGTCGATAAATCTCATGCCAGCGATCCTGCATCGTAGTCGGCGTCATTGCCCGCCAGCGGCGGCGTGCTGACCGGCCGGTTATCCGGCGCGTTGGCGACGGCGGCAGGCGGCGTCACGGCAATCGGTCGCGCCAGCGGTTCAGCATCGCTCAGCCACTGGCCCAGCGTCGCCAGGAAATAGCGCCCGCTGCGGCGGCCCAGATGATAATCCTGATTCAGTGACGCCAGACGACTGCCCAGCGCCATGCTGGCCAGCGGCTTGGGCGGAAAGATTTCAATGATGCGCAGATTATCCGGCGGCTGTTCAATAAACTGCTGAATCTGGCGGTAGCTCTCTTCGTGCTGATGCAGGATATTGATCATCGGCTGCAGGGCGCTGTCGCTCAGCCAGCGCTCCATGCGTTTAAACCACTTCGGCGTATACGCCATCTGTGACGGCACGGTACGGATCACCACAATGGTATCGGCGCCACGCCGCGCCGCTTCGCGCACCGGAATGGCGTCGCTGATGCCGCCGTCGAGATAGCTCACGCCATCCATCAGCACGCCGCTGCGGTAGAAACCGGGGATCGCGCTGGAAGCCTTAATGATGTCATGCCAGGTCAGGTTGGTGGGATTGAAATACTGCGCGCTGTAATCATCGCTGCGGCAGGCGCACATGTAAAATTCGCTGCCTTTGGCAAACAGGCTTTCGGCGCTGCTCAGCGCCAGCGGGAACTCCTGTTTAGTGATATCCACTAACCAGTCAAGATCGATCAGGTGGCCACCGCGTACAAAACGCAGCGGATCGAAAAACAGTTTACTGGTGGTGTAACGGGTAATCACGCGCCGCGCATAACCGGGCTGAGCACAGACAAAAGCTGAGAGGTTTTGTGCACCGGCCGACGTGCCGAGCATTAACTGAAAGGGGTTAAAGCCTGCGCGCTGAAATTCATCCAGTACGCCCGCCGTGAAGATGCCGCGTTGCCCGCCGCCTTCGCAGACCAGTGCGATCTTTTTGGATTTGAATGGCGTGAGTGCCAGTGGCTCAAAGGTGTCCAGCGACACCGGGATGCGTATTCCCAATGGATGTCCCTCAGTGTTTGCTGCTCTGAGGGAGGCGCTTAATCAGCATCCCGGAGAACCAGTCATTGTCGTTCCCTGACCAACCGCATCCTGCAATCGTCGCGGCGCACCTTCAATGGTGGCAATGACTGGCCTCCGCTTTATGTGACTAGCGGGTTAACATGGTTAACGCAGTGGGTCAGGGTCGTTTGCGCCCGGTAAACAGGCTCACGAGGAACAGAATAATACCGACAATAAAGACAATTTTAGCTGCCCATGCTGCCGTACCCGCCAGACCGCCAAAACCTAATGCTGCAGCAATCAGAGCGATGACCAGAAAGATAATACCCCAACGAAACATAAGCCTCTCCTTTACCATAGTGAAAATCGAACTGCTTATTCTTCACATCACTGTTTTTAATACGGAACGGCACCGTTGGTGATGCCGTTCCGGTTGCGTTAAGATTTCACCTTGAGGTCATTCTTCACGCTTTTCACGCCTTCAATGGCTTTGGCGATCTTCTCAGCCCGATCGGACTGGGCCTGATTCGCCACTTCCCCGGACAGCTGTACCACGCCATCGGTGGTTTCCACCTTCACGTTGCGCGATGGCACAATGTCATCTGCTAAAAGTTTAGCTTTTATTTCACTGGTGGTTGCTGCATCACCTGCATAACCTTTCAATGAACTCTGTTTGCTGTCTCTGACGTGTAGTTTGTCGCTGACGGATTTAACCCCTTCCACCTTCTGCACCAGCGCCACAGCCTTCTCGGCCTGGTCCTGCGAGGTGACAAAACCGCTCAGCGTCACGACACCTTGCTGCGTTTTGACGGAGATATCCGTACTTTTAATCGCTTCATCGTCCACCAGCGCGGCTTTGGCTTTGGCGGTGATGCCGCTGTCATCCATAAAGCCATCGACTTTTTTCATAGAACTATCGATTTTGGAACCCGCGCTGCTGCTGGTATCAGCCGCCATTGCCGCGCCGCTTAACAGCGCAGTACCGGCCAGTGCAGCAATCAGGGTTTTAGCAATCTTAGTCTTATTCATCGATATCATCCTTCAATCAGTTAACCCACTCGCAACCGCGAATGCGCCAGCAACACACCACGTTGCTGCGTGATGGACGTAATCAGACCCACAGGTCCGTTTTCTCGTCCGACAGAATAATCATAGTAGGGATTACAGCTTTTGCTGGCTTTTGTGGTTGATATCTCGCCAAAAAGCGATAACCGCAGCGCAATTAAGAGGAGTCTGTATCGGAGAAAACCGGGCGGCAGAAAGCAGCAGCCCGGTGAAGACGGCGAACTTAGTGTTCGCGCGTTTTACGGAAGGTCACGTCAGGATAGCGCTCCTGCGTGATGTTGAGGTTGACCATGGTCGGGGCGATATAGGTGAGGTTGTCACCGCCATCGAGCGCCAGGTTGATCTCGTTTTTGCGCTGGAAATCGTCGAACTTCTTCGCATCGCTGCATTCAACCCAGCGGGCAGTCGACACGTTGATGGCCTCGTAAATCGCCTCAACGTTGTACTCGCTCTTGAGACGCGCCACGACCACATCAAACTGCAGCACGCCCACCGCACCCACGATCAGATCGTTGTTGTGCACCGGACGGAACACCTGCACGGCGCCCTCTTCCGACAGCTGGACCAGCCCTTTCAGCAGCTGTTTCTGCTTCAGCGGATCGCGCAGGCGAATGCGACGGAACAGTTCCGGGGCGAAGTTCGGAATACCGGTGAACTTCATGGTTTCGCCCTGGGTGAAGGTGTCGCCAATCTGGATGGTGCCGTGGTTATGCAGGCCGATGATATCGCCCGGATAAGCTTCTTCAACGTGCGAACGGTCGCCCGCCATGAAGGTCAGCGCATCGGAGATCACCACATCTTTACCGGTGCGCACCTGACGCAGTTTCATGCCCTTCTCATATTTGCCGGACACCACGCGCATAAAGGCCACGCGGTCACGGTGTTTCGGGTCCATGTTGGCCTGAATCTTAAACACGAAGCCGCTGAACTTCTCCTCTTTGGCTTCGACTTTGCGGGTATCAGTCTGGCGCGGCATGGGCGCCGGCGCCCAGGCAACCAGACCATCCAGCATGTGATCGACACCAAAGTTGCCCAGCGCGGTACCAAAGAACACCGGCGTAATTTCGCCGCTCAGGAACAGCTCTTTGTCGAACTCGTGCGATGCACCCTGCACCAGCTCCAGCTCGTCGCGCAGCTGCTGCGCCAGCTCTTCGCCGACGGCCGCGTCCAGTTCCGGGTTCGCCAGCCCTTTTACCACGCGCACTTCCTGAATCGTGTGGCCTTTGCCGCTCTGATACAGGTAAGTTTCGTCGTTGTAGAGGTGATACACGCCTTTGAACAGCTTGCCGCAGCCAATCGGCCAGGTGATCGGCGCACAGGCGATTTTCAGCTCGCTCTCAACCTCATCCAGCAGTTCCATCGGATCGCGAATGTCGCGGTCCAGTTTGTTCATAAAGGTGATGATCGGCGTGTCGCGCAGACGGGTCACTTCCATCAGCTTGCGGGTACGATCCTCAACCCCTTTCGCGGCGTCGATCACCATCAGGCAGCAATCCACCGCCGTCAGCGTACGGTAGGTATCTTCCGAGAAGTCTTCGTGCCCGGGGGTATCCAGCAGGTTAACCAGGCTGTCGCGATACGGGAACTGCATCACCGAGGTGGTGATGGAGATACCGCGCTGCTTCTCCATCTCCATCCAGTCTGATTTGGCATGCTGGCTGGAGCCGCGACCTTTAACGGTACCGGCGGTCTGGATCGCCTGTCCGAACAGCAGGACTTTTTCGGTGATTGTGGTTTTACCGGCGTCCGGGTGCGAGATGATCGCAAAGGTACGACGGCGCGCCACTTCTTCTAAAAAGGGAGCAATAGACATGAGTGAATTCTTCTTCAGGGCAACGCGCGAGCGGCGCGCTGCGAATAAATCATTCCGGAGCCAGTCCGGCGGATAACGGTGCCAACGGCGACGCATGCGCGTCGGGTCACAGCAGGGTGTGTGCGATCTACATTGGCGGCAGTCCGGTTATCCCATCAGCATTGAGGCGGCATAGCATACAATATTTCAGCAGGCGGGGGAATCTGCGGCAGGATGAGACGATGCTCGCGCAGTTCAGGACATGTCTTGTAAACACTAAGCGATGTCTGGCTGAGAATGCCTCTCCGGAACCGTCACCCCGGCAAGGACAGCAAAATGACTCTACAGCTTAACCCACATACCTACAGCCCGTCGCACCGAAACGCCGCCCTGTCGTCGCCCGCGCAGATGTACCGCAAACCCGGCGAGATGCTGCTGATCAACGCGCCGGATAACGCCGCCGTGCCAGCCATCGGTCGCGCTGATTTTTCCCGCAGCAGCCTGCCGGCGCACCTGCATTATCTGCTCACGCCGCGTCCCGGTTTTTCTGCCGGTCAGCATTTTGTCCCGGAGTATCCGTACATGCTGGACGCCGCGCTGTCGGTCACTGCCCGCCGGGGCGCGGTGTCGTTAGCACCGTATCACGCCGACAGCGACAAGTGCGCGCTGGTGATTGAGCGGCAGACGCTGGTGAAGTTTGATCTGCCGCCGCTACACGATTTGGTGCTGAGCTACATCGGTCTCAACACCTACTTTAGCGAAGTGCGCTTCTACAACCGTGCCGGACGCATCGTGGCGTTTCGTCGCCTGAACGCCAGCAAAAAGCGCCACGAAGTATTCTGCTTCGCTGGCATGAAGCCGGTCTCACTGGTGATTGAGACCAGCCAGCACAGCTCGATTTTGCTCGATGAGATGGTGTGGAATCAGACCGTGGGCGTGGGCGCGCGCTGAGGCGCGTTACCCCAGCATGCGCACCACTGCCGCCTTGAAGATTTTCACACCGATCTCCAGCGAATTCAGCTCAAAGCGCATCTGCGGGTGATGCAGTCCCGGCACCAGATTGGTTCCCAGCCCCCAGAAACCGGCTTTCACCTGCGGATTTTTCACCGGATAGTAGAAGAAATCCTCGCTGCCCGGCGTGGTTTTCGCCGCCAGTAATCCCTGCTCGCCGAGCACATCGACAATCGCGGCGCTCAGCAGCGCGGTGGCATCGGCATCAATTTCCGCCGCCGGCATCTCTTTCAGCACCACCACTTCAGCGGTTGCGCCCAGCGCGGCCACGCTGTGCTGAATCGCCTGGCTGACTTTCTCTTTAAGCAGTTCCATCGGCGCGTTCTCCTGCGAACGCAGATCCCACACCACGCGCGCCTCGTCCGGCACCGAGTTGGTCACGCCGGCGTCGCACAGGAAGCGCGTCGCTTTTACGCTCCAGGTGAGGCCCGGTGCCAGATGAATGCTATTCACCGCCTGCACCGCCTGGACTGCCGCATCAAGCGCGTTGACGCCAAGATGCGGTCGCGCGGCATGGGCCGGGACACCTTTAATGGTGGCCTCCAGCGTGCTGCACGCTGAATAGATCACCGCAGGCGTCGCCTGCCCGACCTGGCACTCCTCCAGCGGGCGCAAATGGAAGCCGAGGATCATCTCCACGTCATCCAGCGCGCCGCCCTCAATCATCGCCAGCGCGCCGGCCCCCAGCTCTTCAGCCGGCTGGAACAGCAGCTTCAGCCGCCCTTTTTTAATAGCGCCTTCCTGCAGCAACTCCTGCGCGGCGGTCAGCACCACCGACGAGTGGCCGTCATGGCCGCAGGTATGGCGGGCGCAGGCAACGCCGTCGATCACATGCCCGAGCGCATCCATGTCGGCGCGCAATGCCAGCACCGGGCCCGGCACGCCGCTGTCGATCTCCGCCACGATGCCGGTGGTCTGGTTGATGCCGCGCGTGACCTTAATGCCAGCCTGTTCCAGCTGGCCGGCGATGTAGGCCGAAGTTTTAACTTCCTGAAACCCCAGCTCGGGGATTTCATGCAGAAAATGGTAGTGATCGAGAACTCTGGACACCGTTTCGCTCCTAAACAAAAAAACGCATCACGAACATTGCGATAACCGCATTGATAATGCTGGTGAGCATCAGCAGCGGCCAGTATTTTTTTGGCACATCGGCGACACCCAGCAGGCGGCCCATGTACTGCAACTGCGAACCCATGAGAAAAATCGCCGGCGCGAGGATAGTGATGTCGGTACCGCTCAGCAGACCTTTGGCCATCAGGCTCACCGCCACCCCGACGCTGGCCGAGGATGACAGCCACGCAGTCAGCAGCACGGTGATCGCCTCGCCGGGCAAACCGAAAATTCCCATCAGCGGCGCAAACGCGTGGCCAAGAAACTGCATGATGCCGAGCAGATTCAGCACTTCCGCCAGTACGTAGGCCATCACCACATTGGGCATCAGATTGTGAATAGCAATATGGAAGCCTTTACGCGCGCCGACAATAAAAATATCAAACGGATTATTATTGACCCGCGTCTGTACGTTATTTGACATCAGCAAAATCCTTCTTATAAACACTGTTTAACACAAAACGGACAAATGCCGCACCGACGAATTTCAGCACAAACATCAGCAGCAGCGGAATAATGATTGGTGCACTCATGGACGCAAATAGCGCCGAGCCAATGGCAAAATAATTATTGATCAGTCCGGCACCGGAATATTGCCAGGCGCTCATCACCACCAGCTCTTTTTTACCAATTTGCTGCTGATCCGCCATCTCTTTGGTGAGCGCCGCGCCGGCATCGGTACTTTGCAGATCGGTAATCAGCGCCAGGCCGCAGCGTCCCGGCAACCCCATCAGCGGTTTCAGCAGTGGCGTCAGCAGCGTGTGGGCGGCACGAATCGCGCCGTAGTGGGTGAAAATCTCCAGCACGCCCAGCGCCAGCATCACAGTGGGTGCCAGCGACAGCGCGAACAGGAAGCCGGCTTTAGCGCTGATGCCGCCGGCGCCGAGAAAGGTGGAACCTGATTCTTTGATGGTGCCAAAGCTGCCGCCCAGCGTGGTGAAATCAAACGCGCCCAGCCAGCTAAAGCCTTCGACCTTATAAAGCAAACCGGAAAAAAACAGTATTGCCAGTATCAGCGCGAGATAATTTCCGGCGCTTGCCGTGACCGTTTGTGGCGCGGCCATGATTTTTTCTTCAGACATCTTTTCTCCTGCTGGCCCTATTTCTGCCAGACGTGGTTGCAATATACGGAACTATTTACCAAGCAGGATTTATGCCAACGCGCACTTTCTTTAATTTCGCTATGGCTAATTTTGTTCAGTAACAAGCAGCAGCCGGAATAAGCGTTTATATCGCCGTGCCAGCTTTATTGCTGGTCGCGCCAGTGCTTATTTTATCGGCGGGTTGACTGGCGAAGAAGTGATCGGTGCAGTTGTACGCTGCACCGCCAGCAGGCAACGCAGCTGCACTAAAACAGTGCTGCGGACTGTGAATGAAAATTAGTCAAAGTTGAGAATTCTTCGCATTCAACTAGCGGAATAATTCCATTTATAATCAATAAGATAAATTCAACTTTTTTACGAAAAAACCTTCACAAAAAAGTATAGATTGATGCATAATTCGCCGTACTTCACCTGACAAATTAAAAAGGACTCAGCCATGTTAACCGCTGAAATGACCTCACGCCTGAACGACCAGCTCAATCTCGAATTCTTCTCCGCCAACCTCTATCTGCAGATGAGTGCCTGGTGCAGCGACAAAGGCTTCGAAGGTGCCGCCTCGTTCCTGAAAATGCACTCGCGCGAAGAGATGCAGCATATGCAGAAGCTGTTTGACTACGTCAGCGATGCCGGTTCACTGCCGGTGCTGGGCAGCATCGCCGCGCCGGCGGTGAGCTGGACCTCGCTGAATGACGTACTGGAAGAAGCACTGAAGCACGAGCAGC
Organism: Pantoea sp. Morm; assembly: GCF_016643525.1. Lineage (NCBI taxonomy): Bacteria > Pseudomonadati > Pseudomonadota > Gammaproteobacteria > Enterobacterales > Erwiniaceae > Pantoea > Pantoea sp. Morm. The sequence continues at coordinate 29,377 of NZ_VOQX01000040.1, forward strand.
TGATCACCAGCAAAATTAACGAGCTGGTGCACGCCGCGCTGACTTCGCAGGATTACTCCACCTTTAACTTCCTGCAGTGGTACGTTGCCGAGCAGCACGAAGAAGAGAAGCTGTTCAAAACCGTGCTGGACAAGCTGGCGCTGGTGGGCAACAAAGGCGAAGGTCTGTTCCTGGTGGACAAAGATCTGGGCCGCATGAACGTCGAAGGCCACGGCCAGTAAAAATAATAAAGATTATGCACAGCAGCATGCACAACGCCCGACTCTGTCGGGCGTTTTTTTGTGCTTACTCCAGCGCTTTTAGCCTAAGCTCCGACGGCTGTGGCCGGCCAAACAGGTAGCCCTGGAACAGCGTACAGCCCTCTTCGCGCAGGCGGACAAACTGCTCATTACTCTCCACGCCCTCTGCGGTGATCTGAATATCCAGGCTGCGGCTCATGCCGGTAATCGCGCGGATGATCGCCAGCGCCTCGCGGCTGTCGCCCATATCATTGATAAATGACTTGTCGATTTTGATCTTATCGAACGGGAACGAACGCAGATAGCTGAGCGACGAGTAGCCGGTGCCGAAGTCGTCGAGCGCAATCTGCACGCCCAGCGTTTTCAGGCTCTGCAGCGTACGGATATTGCCGAGCGTATCATCCAGCAGCACCGATTCGGTGATCTCCACCTCCAGCCGATGCGGCGCCAGGCCGGATTCGCGCAGCGCGCCCTCCACCACAGATACCAGCGAGCTGTTCTTAAACTGCAGCGGCGACAGGTTGACCGACACCGACTGTTCGGTTTCCCAGCTCTGCGCCTCGCGGCAGGCTTCGTACAGCGCATAGGCGCCGAGCATATGGATCAGCCCGGTCTCTTCGGCAATCGGAATGAAGTCATTCGGCATGATCAACCCTTTGATCGGATGATGCCAGCGCATCAGCGCCTCATAGCCAATGATGCCGGTCTCGTTGGTGATCGGCTGATAGTAGAGCTTGAGCTGCCGTCCGGTGATCGCCTCGCGCAGATCGTTCTCGATCACCCGGCGGCTGCGCGCCACATTATCCATCTCCAGCGTAAAGTGCTCATAGCGGTTACGGCCGTTACGCTTGGCTTCATACAGCGCCATGTCGGCGCAGCGCAGCATGTGTTCCGGCGTATTGGTGGCCTGCGAAGTCAGCGCGATGCCGACGCTCAGCCCGACCGACAGGTTGTGGCCTTCAACATTCACCGGCGGGCGGATCGCCTCGATCAGGCGCTGCGCCACAATCGCAGCCTCATCGGCATTCCGCACGTTGGGCAGCACGATGGCAAACTCATCGCCGCCGATGCGCGCCAGCGTGTCCTGATCGCGCAGTACGCTGCGCAGCCGCTTCGCCACCACCCGCAGCAGATCGTCACCGATTTGATGCCCCAGCGCATCGTTCACGTTCTTGAAGTTATCCAGATCGAGGCACAGCGTGGCGCTGGTCTGGCCCTGCTGCTGATCGACACGCAGCGCCTCGCTCAGCTTCTGGCGAAACAGGATGCGGTTCGGCAGGCTGGTAAGATTATCGTGATGCGCCATGTGACGAATGCGCGCATCGGCTTCGCGCTGATCGGTGACGTCTTCCACAATCAGCATCACGTAATTCTGCCGCATGTCTTTGCCGCTGATGGTGGTGGCGCGCGTGTGCAGCACCCGCTCACCGCCAGCGGTCAGTAACAGCTGCTCGCGCGCGTGGATGCCCTCGCTGCGCAGCGCGATATCCGCCAGGCTGTTGAAGTAATCACTCAGTTCCGCCGACATACATTCGTGTGGCCGCTTATGCATAATCAGCGACTTACTGAAGCCAAACAGCTGCTCGGCTTTGTCATTGACCATCAGGATTTCGCGGCTGATGGCGTCTTCGACGATCACGCAGGAGGGAATGTTGCTGATGATGGTGTCGAGGAAGCCGGAAAGCTCCGACATTTTGGCGCTCTGCGCCTGCGCCAGATCGCGCGCACGCAGCAGCTGCTGCTCGTGCTCACGCCGCTCGGTGACGTCGCGGGTGATCTTGGCGAAGCCGATCATTTTGCCCTCTTCATCATGAATCGCGTCAATCACCACATGCGCCCAGAAGGCGGAGCCGTCTTTGCGGTAGCGCCAGCCCTCGTCCTCAAAGCGACCGGTTTTCAGCGCGATGCCCAGATTGGCATCCGGCGTACGCGCCTGACGTTCCGGTGAGCCGTAGAACACGGAGAAGTGCTGGCCCACGATCTCGTCAGCCATATAGCCTTTGGCGCGCTGCGCGCCGGCGTTCCAGTTCACCACCCGGCCCTGTAAATCCAGCATGTAGATGGCGTAATCCGTCACGCCTTCAACTAACAGGCGGAAGGTTTTCTCGTATTCACGCTGCTTGCGCAGCAGCGCCTGCTGTTCGGTGCAGTCGCGGGTGATTTTGGCATAGCCGATCAGTTTGCCGGCGTCATCGCGAATCGCATCGATGATCACGTGCGCCCAGAAGGCGCTGCCATCTTTGCGATAGCGCCAGCCTTCATCTTCAAAGCGACCGGTTTTAAACGCGGTGGTCAGGTTGCGTTCCGGGATATGGTTCAGGCGATCCTGTGCGCTGTAGAAGCGCGAGAAGTGCTGACCGACAATCTCTTCGGCCACGTAGCCTTTGGCGCGCTGCGCGCCGGCGTTCCAGTTTTCGACATTGCCGTCAAGGTCGAGCATGTAGATGGCGTAGTCCGTTACGCCTTCAACCAATAAACGGAAACGCTGCTCCTGTTCCTGTTGTTTACGCTGCTGCGCCTGCTGTTCGGTGCAGTCGCGGGTGATTTTGGCAAAGCCCAGCAGTTCGCCGTACTCATCGCGGATGGCGTCAATCACCACGTGCGCCCAGAAGGCGCTGCCGTCCTTGCGATAGCGCCAGCCTTCGGTTTCATAGCGCCCGGTGGCGGTGGCGATGGCCAGACCGCGCTGCGGCGCGCCGTTGCGCCGATCCTCTTCACTGTAAAACAGCGCAAAATTCTTCCCGACGATCTCTTCGGGGGTATAGCCTTTGGCGCGTTGCGCCCCGGTGTTCCAGTTAGCCACCGTGCCATCCGGCTTGATCATGTAGATGGCGTAATCCACCACGCTCTGCACCAGTAGCCGGTACATTACGTCAGAGTTATTGTTCATTGTTGTTCGCCTATGCTGGCCTGGTCTCGATGCGCAGTTAAGATAATTCTTAATCTTCAGGCAGACTTAAACGCAAAAGCGCATCGCTTACAAGCGCAAATCATCCGCAGACAAAAGTTGGTAGTGTGGTTATCGGCAGTGGCGAGAAAATGTTCAGTGGGATAGTGGATTTATTGCGCAAAGTTGACAGCACGCCGCGCGGAGATTTTCCGGCGGCGTGCTGTCAGGTGGCATTAACTGACGTCATCTGGCGCGTTCAGGTTAAATGCATGCCGATATAGCGTTCATAACGCGCGGGTTTTACGCGTGACAGATCGACCAGCACCAGGCCATCAATACAGTGATTGAAATCCGGATCGCTGCCGAAATCGATAAACTGCACGCCGCCCGGCTCGCACACTTCCGAATACTGTTTGTACAGCGTCGGAATCGCGGTACCGAGATTAGCCAGCAAATGCTTGAGACGCCGCAAATCGTCGGCATAGTTATCGCCGGTGAACTGCGCCAGCACCTCCGGCAGCGACGCCGGATAAGGGCGGCGTGATTTCGCCAGCGGCAGATCGGTCGGAAAGTAGAGACGGTAAAACGCCACCAGCAGATCGCGCGCCGCCAGCGGCATGGTGCCGGAGATTGATACCGGGCCAAACAGGTAGCGCGTCTGCGGATAGCGCGCAATGTAAGCGCCGATGCCCATCCATAAATAATCCAGCCCGCGCTTGCCCCAGTAGGCCGGCTGAATGAAGCTGCGCCCCAGTTCCAGCCCCTGCTGAATAATCGGCAGCATGCGCTCGTCATAGTGGAACAGGCTGTCGCTGTAGATGCCCTGCAGCCCGCGCCGTGCCAGCTGCTCGGCGCCGGGAATAAAACGGTAGGCCCCGACAATCTCCAGCGCCTCGTCATCCCATAAAATCAGGTGATAGTAATCATCGTCATACTTGTCGAGATCGCGCCGCCTGCCGCTGCCCTCGCCCACCGCACGGAAGGCGATTTCGCGCAGCCGGCCCAGTTCACGCAGCAGCGGCACCCAGCTGGCCCCGTTGCGCCGCCACAGGTAAATCTGTTTGCCGTCCGGCAGCGTCCCGAGCCGTTCACTCTCCAGCAACGCTTTTTTCAGCTCAGCGCGATCTTCCGGGCGGGCGATGGCGGCTTCGGTAAGAAACAGACCGCGCCGTCCCTGACCGATGCGGTACAGATGCTTGCGCAGCCGCTTCGCCAGCTCTTTGCCCGGCGTATGGCCATCGTGCCAGTTGGCGAAGGGAATCTGTTCGCCGATATGCAGTTTGATGCGCGTGCCGCGCTGGCGGAACATTTCGCGCACCAGCATCAGCAGCGCCAGCGGTGCCGCCACCTTCGCCGCGGCGTAAAACGCCAGGCTGTTACGTCCGACTACGTGCACCGGCACCAGCGGCGCGCGGGCGCGGGCGGCGAGGCGCAGAAAGCTGTGGTGCCAGTGACGGTCACGTACGCCGCGGCTGGACAGGCGCGAGACTTCACCGGCCGGGAAGATGATCAGCGCGCCCTGGTTGTCGAGATGCTGCTGCATGCGCGTCAGCTGCTCGCGGCTGGTGCGGTTGCCCATGTTATCCACCGGCAGCATCAGGTTGTTGATGGGTTCCAGCATCATCAGCATGCGGTTGGCAACGATTTTCACGTCGCGCCGCACCTGCGATACCGCCGCCAGCAGCGCCAGGCCGTCCAGCGCGCCAAGCGGATGGTTGGCGACGATCACCACCGGCCCATGCGTCGGGATCTGTTCAAGGTCGCGTTCGCTGAGCTCACAGCGCACATCCAGGTGTTCCAGCACCTGCTCCACCATATCCACCCCTTTCAGATGCGGATAGCGCTGGGCAAAGTCCTGAAATTCCTGTTCACGCACCGCCCACTTCAGCAGGCTTTTCTGCCAGTGCGCTGGCTGCTGGCCTGGCCAGTAAGTATTGAGAAGCTGATCAACGGAAAACATGGTGCACCTTTTTATACGCAGCGGTTTATTCCCCTGACGTTAAAACGGCTTGTTTTCAGATTTATGACCACGGCAGATGCGGACAGGAAAAAGTATCGGCGCGCTTTGTGCTGGCGCATAAAAAAGTCAAATTTACCTTAAATGAAAATTTTCCAGACAGGACTTAAATCTTATTCTTAAGACCCGTGAATTAATCTGGTCACACCTCTGCTAATGAATTTTCATCGGTGTTTATTCCTTGCGTTCTTTTTTTGTTTATTTTTGGACTACACATATGATTCATTCGGTATTTATAGTTGATGACCACCCATTAATCTGTGCGGGTATTCAGGCACTGCTGCACGCTTATGACTATTCGGTTGCGGGCATTGCCAACAAAGGCGATTTATTGATTAGCGAATTACATCATGCGCAGCCAGACGTGGTGCTGCTGGACCTGACCATGCCCGGCCGCGCGGGTATTCCGCTGATTGCCGACATTAAACGTATTTTGCCGCAGCAAAAAATCATTGTTTTTACCGCCTCAGAAAGCCTGTTTTATCAACGCTGTTGCCTGCAGTTAGGGGTAGAAGGCTATGTGTGTAAACGCGGCGATTTGGAAACTTTATTGACAGCAATAAAAGAAGTCGAGCGCGGAAAACGTTTTTATCCGGTCACGCACAGTGCAGCGGATGCCGCCGAGCTGATTGAAAGCGAGAAATTGATGAGTTTAACGCGCCGCGAATTGATTGTGCTGGTGAAACTGGCCTCCGGGATGAGTAATAAAGAGATCGCCTCACAATTACAGCTGAGCAGTAAAACCATCAGCACTTATAAAATTAAAATTCTGCGTAAGCTCGGCCTGAAAGGGATTAGCGGAATTAATACGGCGGCGCGCGCCAATGAGCTGGTGTGAGTCAAATCCGGCCCGGTTCGCCAGCGTGACGACCGGGCAGCAGGTCAGAGCTTGAGCGGCGGTAGCTGAGAGAACACGCTCAGCAACCCTTTGCTCCACAGCTGGCGGATCTGGGAAAAGTAGGGATGCTGTTCGGTGATGTGGTACTGCTCGCTGTCGCTAAAGCTGTCGCTGTGGTAAACCATCGCGTCGAGCGGCAGGCCGACGGAGATGTTACTCGCCAGCGTCGAATCCATGGAGATCAGCGCACACTGCATCGCCTGGCTGAGCGAGGTCTCATAGCGCAGCACGCGGTCAATAATTGGCTTACCGTATTTGCTCTCACCAATCTGGAAGTACGGCGTGTCGACGCTGGCTTCAATAAAGTTGCCCTGCGGATAGATCTGGAACAGCCGCGGCTCTTCGCCGCGAATCTGCCCGCCCAGCAGCAGCGTGCCGCCAAACTCCTCGCCGTCGCGCGCAATCACTTCACGCAGCGTGGCGCCTACCAGCAGCGCAATGTCGTACAGCGAACGCCCGTTAAGCAGATTGGGTTGTTCGCTGTCGTTGCAGTTGCGCCGCAGCAGGCTCATGACGCTCTGCGTCGTCGCCAGATTGCCAGCGCTTTGCAGCACCAGCGTGCGCTCATCATCCACCTGAAACACATGCAGTTTGCGAAACGAGGAGATATGATCCACGCCCGCATTGGTGCGTGAATCCGAGACAAAAATCATCCCGGCCGATAAACGCATTGCCACACAATAAGTCATAGTTACGCCTGTTCCGATTACTGCTGCCCGTGCACCTGTTGCACCGCAGCCACCGCCAGCATATCTTCACCGCCGCCGCCCAGACGAATGCCGCGCACCGGACAGGCATCGAGATAGTCGACGCCCACCGCCAGCCGCAAATGCTGCCGCGTACTGCGCGTGTTATTGGTGATATCAAAGCTGTGCCAACTGCCATCCAGCCAGGCTTCAACCCAGGCATGAGTAGCAACGTGTTCAACGTTGTCAGTATACAGATAACCACTGACGTAGCGCGCCGGGATCCCCAGGCTGCGACAGCAGGCGAGAAACACGTGGCTGTGATCCTGGCAAACGCCGCTGCCGGCGGCAAACACTTTCGCCGCACTGTCGCTCACCGCAGTGCTGCCGGGCCGGTACGGCATCTTCAGCAGCAGCTCGTCCATCAGCTCTCCAGGCTGGCGAGCGGTTTTTCCGCCTGCCAGTAGCGCCGGGCGAAGTCGCGGATCGCCGCGTCCGGCTGGGTCAGCGGCGTAGCGCGCAAAAACACCAGCGGCGACAGCGTCGACTGCGGATCCGGCGCCAGCTCGCTGGCATCCAGAATCTCGACCACGCCGCGCGCGGCAATCTCCAGCAGCTGATGCGGCCTGTCCAGCGTCAGCACGTGCAGCACGTTGCCGTAAGCATCCAGCGTGCGCGTCGCCTCACACGGCAGATCGAGCTGCCACGACAGCACCTGCTGGTGCACCGAATTCTGCGGCGTCAGGCGCAGATACTGGGTGCTGAGTTTTACCTGCTGCTCATAGGCGTACCAGGTTTTATGCTCAATGTTCAGTCTCATTTCGCCTCCAGATAGGTGTGATTGATGCTCTCCGCCAGCGCGTTGATGCGGCTGAGAAAATGGTCCAGCCACGGCTGCAGGCCGTCGCGCGTCAGGCTTTCCCAGGTGCTGAAGCGCATCTCCGCCAGCAGGACGGTACTGAGATAGCGCGGGCGATCTTCGCCGCTGCTGCCAATCTGCTCCAGCTGGCTGGCGATCTCTTCAATGCAGGAGTGCAGCGAGCGCGGACTTTCGCTGCGCAGGATCAGCATTTCGTTGACCAGCGGCGGCATCAGCTGCTGCTTAAAGATGGCGTTGTAGGCCTCGCGCGCCGACACCGCGCGCAGCAGGCTATCGAGGCAGTAATATTCCCGTACCGTGTCGGGATGCTGCTCCAGCAGTTGCTGGTTAACGCTCAGCAGCCGCGCGGTGCCGTCGCTGCGCTCCATCAGCGTGCCAAGCCGGATAAAACGCAGCGCATCGCCGCGCAGCAGCGTGCCGGACATCGCGCCGCGAAACAGATGCGAACGCTCTTTCACCCAGTCGAAGAAGCTGTCGGCACCGGCCGGCGAGATACCGCGGCGGCGCGTGTTGCGCATCTCAATCCACGTCGAGTTAATGCTCTCCCACACTTCGGATGACAGGCTGCCGCGCACCGCGTGCGCGTTGTTCCACGCCGCCTGCCAGCAGCTGAAAATACTGCTCGGGTTGCGCTCATCCAGCGCGAAGAAGTTGAACAGCTGCGGCATGGTGCAGCGCCCGTTGAGGGTTTCAAACAGCTGACGCGTACCGGTCAGGTTGAGCGGCAACAGCAGTTCGTCGCCCTGGCGATTGCGCACCGGCATCAGCGACAGGCGATGGGTCACATCCAATACCCGGGCAAGTTGTTCTGCACGCTCCAGATAGCGCGCCATCCAGTAAAGGCCACTGGCCGTCCGGCTTAGCATGATGTGTCATCCTCCAGCACCCAGGTGTCCTTGGTGCCGCCGCCCTGCGACGAGTTCACCACCAGCGAGCCTTCGGTCAGCGCCACGCGCGTCAGGCCGCCCGGCACCAGCCGGATATCCGCGCCGTACAGCGCAAAAGGCCGCAGATCGATATGGCGCGGCGCCAGACCGTTGTCGATAAAGGTCGGGCAGGTGGAGAGCGACAGCGTATCCTGCGCGATGTAATTATCCGGCCGCGCCAGCAGCCGTTCGCGGAACTCGCTCAGCTGCTGCTGGCTGGCAACCGGACCAATCAACATGCCGTAACCGCCGGCACCGTGCACCTCTTTCACCACCATCTGCGCCAGATTGGCCAGCACGTAGCTCAGATCCTGCGGCTTGCGGCACTGCCAGGTGGGCACATTATTGAGGATCGGATCTTCATCAAGGTAGTAGCGGATCATTTCCGGCACGTACGGGTAGATCGACTTGTCATCGGCGACGCCGGTGCCGATCGCATTCGCCAGCACCACATTGCCGGATCGGTATACCGACAGTAGTCCCGGCACGCCGAGCATCGAATCCGGCCGGAAGGCGAGCGGATCGAGAAAGGCGTCATCCACGCGGCGATAGATCACATCCACTTTGCACGGCCCGGCGGTGGTACGCATCAGCACCGCGCCGTCTTTGACGAACAGATCGGCGCTCTCCACCAGCTCCACGCCCATCTGCTGGGCGAGAAAACTGTGTTCGAAGTAGGCGCTGTTGAAACGTCCCGGCGTCAGCACCACCACCACCGGATCGTTAACCGGCGAGCTTTCGCGCAGCGTCTGCAGCAGGTGCGAGGGATAGCGCTCCACCGGCGCGATATGCTGCGCGGCAAACAGCTCCGGATAGAGGCGCATCATCATTTTGCGGTTTTCCAGCATGTAGGAGACGCCGGACGGCGTGCGCAGATTATCCTCCAGCACGTAATAGTCGCCGTCGCTGTTGCGTACCATATCGACACCGGTAATGTGCGCGTAGATCTGGCGATGCAGATCGACATCCTGCATACAGGGCTGATACTGATCGTTAACCAGCACCTGCTCGGCCGGCACGATGCCGGCTTTGAGAATATATTGCTGATGGTAGATATCGTGCAGGAAGGCGTTGAGCGCCTGAACGCGCTGGCGAATGCCGCGTTCCAGCATCGCCCATTCGCTGGCAGGAATGATGCGCGGCACGCTGTCGAACGGGATCAGCCGCTCGGCACCGCCATCGTCACCGTAGACGTTGAAGGTGATGCCAACGCGATGAAACAGCAGTTCTGCCTCTTCACGTTTGCGCGCCACCGCCTCTTTGTCCGCCTGTTGTAACCATTCCCAGTAATGCTGATAGTGAGCGCGGTGCTGACCGTCGCTCTGCAACATCTCATCGTAGAAGGTTGATGCTATCTGGTCGCGTGCTTTCATGATTTACCCGGCGCTTGTCAGAGGACCTGACTTCTCTCCTGCACAAAGTGTGCCAGAGGCCCGCCGCCGCAACGGCACGCGCGCCCCGAAAGCGGAGCCGCGCCGGATAATCCTTGCCTTGCACCTTACTGGTGCATCAGCTGCTGCGCCACTGGCAGCCAGATTTCGGTCATTGCTCCTTCGCCGCCGGTAAACGGATCGCGATCCGGCAGCGGCACGCGCTGGATCTGCTCTTTCGACGCACGCAGCCGGGAGGGTTCGTCGCGCACGGTTTCCGGTGACATTCCTTCAGGATAGGCGCCAACGGTGAAAAAGTCGTCGGAGGCAAACACCTGTTTATGGCCCACGCCAGCCGGGATCAGTACCGCATCCCCCTCACGCAGCGTCACCATGCGGCCGCTGTCGCCGCCAAACAGCACTTCCGCCCAGCCCGCACCGACGCCCAGTACCTCATGGGTGTTGGGATGATAGTGGGTGTAAGGAAAAATCGGCGCGCGCCACGCCGCAGGCCAGCCGCTGGCGCTAAAGGTTTTTTCAAACCAGGCCGCGCTGTCCTCCTCCTCTTCCGGCACCACGCACGGCCAGATGATCAGCGGCAGCGGATTATTGGGTACACCGCCGGACGGCAGCGATAACATTAAATGCTGCGGGTTACCTGACGATCCCGCGGAAAAGGTACCGGCGGCGAAAGACATCAGTAACAGCAGACTGGAAGATTGGGCAGACATACTCTTTCTCCGGATAGCCACGTTGCCTAATTGTGGCAAAGCCACCGGGCATTGCAATGTGCGCACACCGGCAAAATTCACATAAAAGAATGATTTAGCTTACTAAAGCCAAATTACTTATTAACATATTTAACATTTCGTGGCATGCCGTGGCGCGCCTCGTTTACCCGGCGTCTGCCGCAGCAAAAAACAGGCAAAAAAAACCGGTGGATTTCGCCACCGGTAGAATCAACAGTTGATTCAAAGGCACTGACAGGTTATCGCAGGCGGTCAGCGATGGGTTTCACCACGTTCTCCCCTTCGCGACCATAAAACTGAAACAGCGTCTCGGCTGCCGCCTCGGTGAGCACCATGATTTCAATGCGGCGGTTACGTGCGCTGAGCGGATCGGCTTTGTCCAGCGGCATACGGGATGACATGGCATTCACCTGCAGCACGCGCGTGCTTTCCAGCCCGCCGCGCTCCAGCGCGCGCCGCGCCGCCAGCGCACGGTCACCGGAGAGATTCCAGTTGTTGTACGCCGCGTTGCCGCTGTACTGCGCGGCGTCGGTGTGGCCGCTGATCATGATTTTGTTGTCGATGCGGTTAAACACCGGACCGAGTTCGGTCAGCAGGCGCTGGTAAAACGGTGTCAGCACCGCGCTGCCGCGCGGAAACATCATGCGATCCTGGTCATCCTGAATCAGGATACGCAGCCCCTGCGGCAGGGTTTCCAGCGTCAGCAGGTTCTGGGCGTGATAGCTGTTGATGATGCTCTGGATCTGCTGACGCAGCTGCGCCAGCTCGGCGTCGGAGCGCGACAGCACGCTGTCCAGATCTTCCTTAGGCTGATTGGCGTTGTTGTCGCTGTTTTCCGCGCTGGTGTCACTGACGGTGGCACCCTCGGTCGGCGGCGCAATCGCCAGCGTTTCACCAATAATGGCGGAGCCGCGTCCGGTTTCGACATCGAACGGATTAAAGCCGGAACCGTTAAACACCGAGGTGCCGTTAAGCTGCGCGACGATCTCTTTACGCTCGTCTTCGGTGACGGCGCCCATGATCAACTTTGTGGTAGTGACCAAAGGGGCCGAGCGTATTTCTGAAGTGTCGGCGCGCTTCACCCTCGACGCGCTGCCGGGCAAACAGATGGCGATCGACGCCGATCTCAACGCCGGGCTGATTAATCAGGAACAGGCGCGCGTACGGCGTCAGGATGTGGCCAACGAGGCGGACTTCTACGGCGCGATGGACGGCGCCTCCAAGTTTGTGCGCGGTGACGCCGTTGCCGGCATTATGATCCTGCTGATCAACGTGCTGGGCGGCATCCTGATCGGCGTATTCAAACACGGTTTACCGGCCGGCCAGGCGTTCGAACAGTATGTGCTGCTGACCATCGGTGACGGTCTGGTGGCGCAGATCCCGTCGCTGTTGCTGTCGACGGCGGCGGCGATCATCGTGACGCGCATCAGCGACGGCGCTGACATGGGCGAGGAAGTGAAGTCGCAGCTGCTGGCGAAACCGGCCACGCTGTATACCGCCGCGGGCGTGATGTTTGTGCTGGCCATCGTGCCGGGCATGCCGCACATGGTGTTCCTCGTCTTCACCGCCCTGCTGCTATTCGCCGCGTGGCGTCAGAGCCGCGTGGTGGAGAAGCCGACGCAAAGCCATGTCGACATGGAGGCGATCAATCAGGCGCTGGCGCAGCCGGACGAACAGCCGACCATCAGCTGGGACAATATTCCGCTGGTCGAGCCCATCGGCCTTAACCTGGGCTACAAGCTGGTCACGCTGGTGGATAAAGGCAAAGGCGCGCCGCTGACTCAGCGTATGCGCGGTGTGCGCCAGGTGGTGTCGGAAACCAGCGGCGTGCTGCTGCCGGAGATCGCCCTGCGTGAAGATTTCCACTTAAAGCCGTCGCAGTACGCCATCAAGATCAACGGCGTTCGCACCGCGGTGGGCGAAGTGCACGCCGACCGCCTGATGGCGCTGCCGACGCCGGATCAGTACGGTGAGATCGACGGCCTGCTGGATACCGATCCCGCGTACGGTATGGCGGTGACCTGGATCCTGCCGGAGCAGAAAGCCAAAGCGCTGAATCTGGGATATCAGGTAGTCGACTGCGCCAGCGTGGTGGCCACGCACGTCAACAAAGTGGTGCGCGAAAACCTGCCGGAGCTGTTCAACTACGATGATATTACTCAGCTGCATCAGCGGCTTGCGAGCGTGGCGCCGAAGCTGTCAGAGGATCTCAACGCCGCGGTGAACTACAGTCTGCAGCTCAAGGTGTATCGTCTGCTGCTCAACGATCAGGTATCGCTCAAGGACATCACCACCATTGCCACCACGCTGCTGGAGAGCGTGGCGATCACCAAAGATCCGATCCTGCTGACCTCCGATGTGCGCTACGCGCTGCGCCGCGCCATGGTGGCGGCGATTGCGCCGGACAACAAACCACTGTCGGCCTATACGCTGGATAACAGCCTGGAAAACCTGCTGCTGGCAGCGCTCAATCAGGCGCAGCAGGGCGGCAAAGTGGCGCTGGACAGCTTCCCGGTCGACCCTAACATTCTCACCCAGCTGCAGAGCACGCTGCCGGTGATGATGGAACAGCTGAAAGCGCAGAACCTGACGCAGGTGCTGCTGGTGACGCCGCAGCTGCGGCCGCTGATTGCGCGCTACGCCCGGCTGTTCGCCAGCGGGCTGAATGTGCTGTCGTATAACGAGGTGCCGGACGATGCCAATCTGCAGATTGTCGGGCAGGTAAGCTGATGCGTTGCGGAAAACTGTTATAAAAAAACACCGCTGATCTGTCTCTGCCGCCCTTCACTCTTATGTGGTTTACTGGCAGGCAGTGATATTCAGAGGTGAATAATGGACGCGATTAAACAAATTCTGATCGATGAAATCGACACGCTCAACCGCGAAGAGCGGCGCGATAATCTGCCGCGTTTTAGCTTTAACTTCCTGAAAACCCATCCGGGGCTGTGGGGCGTGATGTACCTGTGCTACGGCCTGTGCGTGGCGCTGATTTTCTCGACCGAGATGCTCGGCTGGCCGGCCTTCTGGTTCGCCACGGTGTTCGTGCTGGTGATGAGTTTTCTGATGTTGCTGGACATCAACCCGAAATACCGCTTCGAGGACATCGATACGCTGGATTTGCGCGTGTGCTATAACGGCGAGTGGTATTACGTGCAGCCGGTCTCACAGCAGGCGCTGGACAAGATCCTGGAGAATCCGGGCACGCCCGAGCGCGTGCGCAGCGGCATCGATCGCCTGATGCAGCAGAAAGGAGAAGTGGATTTTTATGATGTCTACTACCTGACCTGGGGCCATCAGCGCGCCGCGAAGATCTGATCGGGCAAATTCATTCCTGCTTCCATGGTATTTATAAGCCCTTGATGACTCACTGCTTAATTACTACCCCCAGCGTCTTTATACAGAGGGTATGCGAAGCTAAAGAGGGTAGTAAGACAACGCCTGAAGGCTGGGTCAGGAAGTTTCGCCGCGCGCACCAAATCAAAATGCTGGCACGCCGCTGTGAAAGCGCAGCTCAGCGTCCGGTTCGCTGATCAAGCGCGCTTCTGCTGCCCCAATCGCCCGCACGCGCGGCGCGATATCCTTCGGTGAAATCTGTGCCGCCAGCGTCAGGTAATCCTGATAGTGGCGCGCTTCGGAACGCAGCAGCGAGATGTAAAACTTCTCCAGCTGCGCATCTAGGTACGGCGCCAGGCTGGCGAAGCGCTCGCAGGAACGCGCTTCGATATACGCCCCGCAAATCAGTTTATCCACCAGCGTATCCGGTTCATGGGTAGTCACTTCACGCAGCAGCCCTTTGGCGTAGCGGCTGGCGGTGATCTTGCGATAGGGCAAACCGCGCGCCTGCATGATTTCCCACACCTGATAAAAGTGGTGCAGCTCCTCTTTGATCAGCAGCACCATCTTTTCCACCATCTCATCAGCCCACGGCAGTTCATTGCGCACAATAATGCTTTTGCTGAGATTCTTGTGGGCATTGATAAAATCGCTGTCGTGATTCTCGCCGAAAATAAAATCTTCGTACGGCTGCAGCCACGCCAGAATCGCGTCGCCACTGGGTTTATCCGCGACGTATTTGCGGATCAGCCACACTGCGGTCTGCGCCGCTTTCAACTCGCATACCATGTGATCGGTAAGCAGCAGCGTAAGATTTTCCGGCTTGCGCGCTTCATCAATCCACGCCTGCGGCGTGCGGCACTGTAAAAACTGGTGAATGGGGTCTAATAGCGAAGCGTAATTCATCGGAGATTCTTTGCTGGCAGGAAAATTACCGGGCGGCATGTGCCGCCCGTCAGGGCTTAGTGACGTACACCGTCATCGTCTTCGTCGTCGATCTCTTCGCCGTCGTCTTCATCTTCGGCATCCGGATCTTCAAAGTAAGTGCCCCAGCCGTCGTAATCGACGTTGTATTTCCTGACCAGATTCACCAGCTGCTCGACCTGCGCGTCAATCAGCTCCGGCTTCAGCGCCGATTCGCTCAGGATGTCGACGCACATCACGGTGCTGCCGTCTTCCAGCTCCAGCTCTTCCGGCTCGGTGACTTCATAGCCCAGCTTGAACGCGTCAACCGCGGCCTTTTCCAGCGAGTCGAAGTTGTTGCAGGAGAGATGATGCTCGATGGTGTAAAGCGCATCCGGATCGCTGCCGTCTTCCAGCAACTCTTCAATGATCAGGCGCGTCTCTTCGCGCTGTTCTTCCAGCAATGCTTCGTATGCCATGGGCGTGTCCTCAAAATGGTGGCAGTGAATGCAATTATTTTCCCACACTGCCTCGCGCGCCACTACACAAAACAGAAAGTTTCTTATCGCTGGGGTTGAAAATGCATATTCATACGGTTAGATTGAATTTTAATTCATTATTGATGTAATGCGGAGCGCAGTATGAGTCAGCTGTATTCGAGACATTTCCTGAGATTGCTGGATTTCACCCCAGCCGAAATAACCGGTTTGTTATCACTCGCCAGTGAATTAAAACAGGCAAAGAAAAACGCCAGCGAAACCCAGTACCTGAAAGGCAAAAACATCGCGCTCATCTTCGAAAAAGACTCGACCCGTACCCGATGCTCTTTCGAAGTTGCCGCCTACGATCAGGGCGCTAACGTGACGTATCTCGGCCCGAGTGGCAGCCAGATCGGCCATAAAGAGTCGATGAAAGACACCGCGCGCGTACTGGGACGTATGTATGACGGCATTCAGTATCGCGGCTACGGTCAGGCGCTGGTAGAGACGCTGGCCGAATATGCCGGCGTGCCGGTGTGGAACGGCCTGACCACCGAGTTCCATCCGACGCAGCTGCTGGCTGACCTGCTGACTATGCAGGAGCATCTGCCGGGCAAAGCGCTGAGCGAGATGACGCTGGTGTACGTTGGCGATGCGCGCAACAACATGGGCAACAGCATGCTGGAAGCGGCAGCGCTGGTGGGGCTGGATCTGCGGCTGGTGGCACCGAAAGGCTGCTGGCCAGAAGAGGAGCTGGTGGCGCAGTGCCGCGCGGCAGCGCAGCACACCGGCGGCAAAATCACCCTGACAGAAGAGATTGCCGAAGGCGTGCAGGGTGCTGATTTCATCTATACCGACGTCTGGGTATCGATGGGCGAAGCGAAATCGGTGTGGGAAGAGCGCATCGCCCTGCTGCGTCCTTATCAGGTTAACAGCGCGATGCTGGCGCTGACCGGCAATCCGCAGGTGAAATTCCTGCACTGCCTGCCCGCGTTTCATGATGACCAAACCACGCTCGGACGGCAGATGGCCGAACAGTATGGTCTGCACGACGGCATGGAAGTCAGCAACGAGGTGTTTGAATCCGACCATAGCGTGGTGTTTGACCAGGCGGAAAACCGCATG